>JBEPYD010000259.1:0-6254 GCA_041641575.1 Bacteroidales bacterium | reverse complement strand
ATTCTGGATAATCATAAAGCCAGGGGTATAAATGCAATTATATTGCAGATTCGGCCTGCTTCAGATGCTATTTATCCCTCCACACTGGAACCATGGAGCCGATACCTTACAGGAATCCAGGGCCATGCGCCCCGTCCGTTTTACGATCCTTTAAAATTCTGGATCACTGAAGCCCATAAAAGGGGCATGGAATTACATGCCTGGTTTAACCCATACCGTATCAAACAAAGTCTGAAAGATAGTTTGGATCAGGAGCACATTTTTGTAAAAAAGCCCTATTTGGGCTGGGAATACGGAAACAGAATATATTTTGAACCCGGGCATCCTGAGGTGTGGGAATTTTTGGTGAAAGTTGTGAAGGATGTTGTTTCCAGATATGATGTTGATGCCATTCATTTTGACGATTATTTTTATCCTTATAAAATACGTGATACTGAAATTCCGGATGACAAAGCATTTGAAATGTTTGGTGGTGATTTTTATCCGGAAAACTGGGATGCCTGGCGCCGCCATAATGTAGACACCATTATTCAGCTGTTAAGCGATGCAATCAAAGACACAAAGCCCTGGGTGAAATTTGGTATAAGTCCTTTCGGTGTATGGCGGAATCGTACAAGTGACCCTCTGGGGTCAGAGACCCGGGCGGGCACAACAAATTATGATGCGCTCTATGCCGACATTATAAAATGGCAGCAAAAAGGCTGGATTGATTACATTATTCCACAATTGTACTGGCGCGACGACCATCCGGTGGCAGACTTTTCCACGCTGGCTTACTGGTGGAATGATTTCAGTTATGGCAGAGGGATGTATATAGGTCTGGCTCCTTACCGGATAGATAAAAAATCTGATCATCGTCTGTGGCGCAACCATAAATTTTTTCTTCGCCAGATTGCACTCCTAAGAGACCTTGAAAGCATTGAAGGTATGGCCTTTTTCAGTAGCAAACATTTTTTCCGTGAAGACCTGCAACGTATGGATAAAAAATTACGAAAAGAATACTTCACCAATCCTGCAATTGTTCCAGCAATGCCATGGATAAATAATCAACCGCCACCAGCGCCAGATCAGTTACAAATAAATAATAACACACTAACCTGGAACATTCCTGCCACAAAAGGTGAAATGAACAAACCCAGGTTTTATGTAATCTATTACTATCCTGATCCACCCGCACGACCTCTAAAATATCCCCAAACAATACTAACCATAACAGGAGAATCACAGGTAACATTTAAGGAAAACCTTCCAACAGGCATGTACCGCGTATCTTCACTGGACAGACTAAATAATGAGAGCCAGTTGAGCAATCCACTTATAGTGGAATAATCAGGCTTACCGAATAAATTAACAGTATATTACATAGGCAAGTGAAATAAACTGATAATTAATTTTTTAGCTGTTACTTCTTGTTTAAATTGAAGTACACGAATTGAAACATTTTATTATTTTTGCAAACAAACTCTTAAAGTTCCGCAATGGAAAATATCTTTGAAAATTTAGGAAATAAGCAAAGCCTGAGCCTTAAAATAGAACGTACTATTGAAAATGCCATACGCGAAAAGAAATTACCTATAGGTTCAAAATTACCTACCGAAAGGGAACTCTGTGAATCTTTTGGTGTAAGCCGTACAGCCTTACGTGAAGCATTACGCCGCTTAAGTGCACGAGGACTAATCACCATTCAAAAAGGCAGTGGCATGCATGTTTCTGAAATCAAAATAGAAGATGCCATTCGAACCTTAAACCTTTATTACGACCTAAAATTTGACAACCAGCTTTTAAGTCAGTTTATTGAAGTTCGCCGAATTTTTGAACCGGAAATTGCAAAACTGGCAGCAAAGAATCGATCGGAAGAAAACATCCATGAGCTTGACAGGCTAATTGATGAATTTGAAAAATGCAACCCTGATAATACCCAAATGGAGGCTGACCTTGATAACCGCTTTCACTTAACGGTAACAAAATCCACCCAAAACCCAATCATGCAGATAACCATGGAGCCTATTTATTCATTGCTGCCACGCATGAGAAATTATATATACGCCAATATTGAAGGTGAAAAAGAGAATACACTAAAATCTCATAAAAAACTAATAAGCGCTATCCGCAAAAAAGAACCGGAAGAAGCTTACAGGGTGATGGAGACCAACCTTATTCGTACACAGGAAATTTATGATAAGTACCTGAACGTTTTTTAATCCTGAAAATTAATACCTCTTCTGAAGTTCATTCTCACTTGCATATAATCTTCAGGAAACCATGAACTATTGTATAGCATAGTTGCTATTCCAAACAAAGATTATTTACTTTACATTCTCTAAATTCTCGCAATCAAGGAATACAAGCACCTGATTTCATATTTCAAATGACGACAATATGAATCCAGGTTACCTGTTTATAAAAAATTTAATGAGATTATGCTGAAGATAAAACAAACAAAAGCTGAATTGCTGGAACAATTATTTTATAACTGGTGTGGAGAAAAACCTAAATCAATATATAAATTACCTGCCTCCGGATCAAAACGAGAGTATTACCGCATTACAGGGAATAATCACAAGGCTGTTGGCGCCATCAACAACGACAGGGAAGAGAATTTAGCTTTTATTGAATTCAGCAGGCATTTTAAAAAATATAACCTGCCTGTGCCCGGAATTTACTACACGGATCTTGATCATGATGCTTATCTGCAGGAAGACCTGGGGGATATAACCCTGTTCGACTATCTCGTGGAAAAAAGACAGCATGAAGGATTTTCCGAAGAACTGGTTAAAACATACAAACGTGTGCTTGAAATGCTTCCCCAATTCCAGGTTAAAGCTGCAAAGGATTTGAATTATGACGTATGTTATCCAAGGGCAAGTTTTGACAGGCAATCCATGAAATGGGACCTGAGTTATTTTAAATACTATTTTCTAAAACTGGCAGACATTCCATTTAATGAACAGCTGCTGGAGGATGACTTTAACCGGTTAATCGATTTTCTGCTGCAGGAAGATACAGACAATTTTTTATACCGCGATTTTCAGTCAAGAAATATCATGCTTTGCAAGGACAACATATATTTTATTGATTACCAGGGCGGAAGAAGAGGTGCATTACAATATGATGTAGCATCTTTACTTTATGACTCCAAAGCCGACATTCCCCAACACCTCCGTGAGGAATTCCTGGAGCACTACATCTCACATATTCAGCATTATAAAGACATTGATCCGGATAAATTCCGGAAAAATTATTACGCCTATGTACTCATTCGAATGATGCAGGCCATGGGGGCCTATGGATTTAGGGGTTTTTATGAAAAGAAAACGCACTTTTTACAATCAATCCCGTATGCGCTGAAGAATCTTGAGTGGATCCTTCGTAACGTTGAGCTACCTGTGGAACTCCACAGTTTGGGCCAGGTATTCGAAAACCTGCTCACCTCAAAAAAACTGAAAAAATACACCCCAAAAAAGACAGCCTCTTCTCCACTTACTGTATCTATTAATAGTTTTAGCTACAAAAAAGGAATACCAGAGGATAATAGTGGACATGGCGGGGGCTTTGTTTTTGATTGCCGCGCCATACCCAACCCCGGAAAGTTTGAAAAATATAAAAATGTAAATGGAAAAGATAAAATTGTAATTGACTTTTTTGCCAAAGAATCTTCCATGCATGAATTTTTAACCAATGTATATGCCATCGTGGATATGAGCATTGATACTTACGAGGAACGAAATTTTTCACATCTGATGGTTAGCTTTGGTTGTACTGGTGGCCAACACAGAAGCGTTTATTGCGCTGAGCAGCTGGCCACTCATCTGCGGCAAAAATATTCCGTCCGCTTGGCACTATGGCACCGTGAACAGGAGTAAATTGTGGGTGCAAGAAATCCACGCGGGTTTCGTTCACCCACTAATTAGAGTCTGTCTATAAACTTGGGTGTTTGTTCATATATGTGCGAGAACAAGGCGTGCAAAAAATATAAACCGCAGTATACTGAGGTATATGAGGATTTATATTTTTTGCAACAAAGCAGTTATCGTGCATTTATGGACAAACACTAATTAACCTGCAGACTCCCTCAACAGATACATCACCGACTGATAATCAATGCCGCTGTTCTTTGCCAGACCAATTTCGCAGGTGCGGCTATTGGAATATCCGCCATGGCAATCCTGCACCTGGTCTTTAAGCTTACGCAAAGCATAATCATTCATTTCCGGGTTACTGAATCCCTTATCGCCGGCAAAACCGCAACAACCAACATCTTCGGGAACCACAACATCGTTTGCACAGGCATTGGCAACAGTGGCGAATTTCTCATGTAAACCCATTTTGATGCTCGTGCATGTATGATGAATTGCTATTTTTTGAGGAATTTTCTTCAACGCTAATTTCTCCAACAGAAAATCATGTGCAAATTCCACTGGTTCAAATAATTTTAGATTTCCTTTAAATGCTTTACGCATTCTGTAAAGGCATGGACTCATGTCGCAAAGCACCGGAATACTTCCATTATCAGAAATATCCATCAAAGCATTTTCCAATGCATCAGACTTTGCATTGGCAATTTTGGAAAAACCTTTACTTTCCCATGGCATCCCGCAACAATAATTCTCCATATTTTCCGGAAGTATTACCTGATAACCTGCTTTTTCCAGAACCTCAATGGTAACATCAACGAGGGAATCCTGTTGTTTTTGATTTGCAGATGGCCCCATGTTTCTGTTAATGCAACTCGGGAAATAAATAACTTTTTGTTTTCCATTCTGGGAAAAATGTTCTACTTTCCCTTTGAAGCGTGCAGGAAGAGGAAAAAACGGATGCCATTTGGGGATCAAATCTCCTGATACAGTACTGGCACTTTTAACCAGCGCAGGAAAAATTTTGCTTCCTAACGCCCTTCGGAAAAAAGAGGACATCTGTAAACCTGATTTTATAAAACGTTGTGTAAACTTAAAATTATCAGCTATTCTTCCTGCCCATTTTTGGGCATTGGAATTTTTCAATTTTTGTTTTTCTCTCAGCTTCTTTATATATGTGCCTGTATCAATTTCAACCGGGCAGGAAATAGCACATAAACCATCCGTGGCACAGGTATCATCACCCTGGTACTTAAATCTTCGGTCAATTTTATAATACAATGCCGGATTCTCAGCAGATTTTTCCATTCTCTGCAATTCCCGCTGCACAACAATTCGCTGACGGGGCGACAGAGTGAAGCCTGTTGTGAGACAATTAATTTCACAAAACCCGCATTCAATGCATTTATCAACAGTTTCATCTACCTGGGGTAAAGGTTTGAAGTTTTTCAGGTGTAATTCTTTATCGTCGGTAATGATGACATCCGGACTAAGGATATTTTCAGGATCAAAAGCTTTTTTAACTTTTTGCATCAGGCTGTATATTTCATCCCCCCATTCATAACGAACAAAAGGAGCCATGTTCAGTCCTGTGCCATGTTCTGCTTTCAGTGAGCCCTGGTATTTATCCACAATGAGCTTTACCAGACTATTTATCATCTGTTCGTATTTTTTCACCTCACCGGGATCTTCAAAATCTTGTGAAAAAATAAAATGAAGGTTACCATCCAATGCATGTCCATAGATTACAGCATCATTGTATCCGTGGCTGTCTAGCATATTACGGATATCAGTAACCGCCCGGGTAAGATACTTCATTTTTATAGCAATATCCTCTATAATTACACTGGTACCGGTTTTACGCATTCCACCAACCGACGGAAATATTCCTTTCCTGATGTTCCAGTAGCTCAGTATTTGTTTTTTATCTTTGGTAAACTCGAATTCTCTTTCAAGCGATAGTCCGGAAAGTGTATTTGATACATCGGTGATAGTTTTATCAAGTGCCGCCGACGAAGCAGCTTCCAGATCGATAAGCAGTGCAGTAACCCCCGCACCAAAATCTTTGATAAAGGGAGGTATATTCTCCTTTTCCTGTACAGAGCGCAAGGCCTCTCTGTCTATCACTTCTATGGCAGTGGCGTTGGCTTCTTTTAAAGCCGGAACGGCATTGCAGGCATCGGCAAGGGAAGAAAAATAGATCATGCCTGATGCTCGGTGAGGAAGCACAGGGACTGTAGTAAAAAGAGCTTCTGAAATAAAACCCAGCGTTCCTTCTGATCCTACCATAAGGTGCAGAATGATTTCGATAGGATCATTGAAATCCACAAAAGCATTCATGCTGTAACCGGTGGTATTTTTTATGCTGTATTTGTCTTTTATAAAATCAGATAAAGAGGG
>JBEPYD010000258.1:0-6296 GCA_041641575.1 Bacteroidales bacterium | reverse complement strand
ACCTGATCATGCCCGATCGTTTTGCCAATGGCGACCCCACCAATGACAGTCACCCGGAAATGGCAGACAAGCTCAACCGGCAAGATCCCTATGGCCGCCATGGTGGAGATATTCAGGGCATTCGGGATCATCTTGATTATATTGCAGATATGGGCTACACCGCTATTTGGTTAAATCCATTGCTGGAAAATGATCAGCCAGAAGCTTCATATCATGGTTATGCCACCACAGATTTCTACCAGGTGGACAGAAGATACGGAAGCAACGAAGAATACCGTGCCATGGCGCGTGAAGCCAGGCAAAAAGGGCTAAAAATCATCATGGACATGATTTTTAACCATTGTGGTACGGGCCACTGGTGGATGGACGATCCTCCCTCCGATGACTGGATAAATCAGTATCCTGATTTTTTCATCACAAACCACCGGCGCACGGTGAACCAGGATCCACATGCAAGTGCCTACGATACCAAACATATGGTGGAAGGCTGGTTTGTGCCAACCATGCCGGACCTGAACCAGCAAAACCCTTACCTTGCCACTTACCTGATACAAAACAGCATATGGTGGATAGAGTACCTGGGACTGGCCGGCATACGGATGGACACCTACCCCTACCCCGATAAATACATGATGGCAGAATGGAACCGGCGTGTTTTGTATGAATATCCTTACTTCAATATTGTGGGTGAAGAATGGAGTGAAAACCCGGCCATTACCTCCTACTGGCAGGCCGGGCAAATTAACCCCGATGGATATGAACCAAACATGCCCAGTGTAATGGATTTCCCCCTGCAAAGTGCCCTCAGCCGTGCTTTAAACGAGCCGGAAGACTGGGGCACCGGATGGATTACCCTTTACCGCATGGTAGCCAATGATTTTTTGTATCCAAACCCTTACAACCTGGTGGTATTTCCTGATAATCATGACATGGCCCGGTTTTACATGCAGGTAGGAGCCGATTTGGATTTATACAAACTGGGACTTGCTTATATTCTCACCACGCGGGGCATTCCGCAAATCTTCTATGGCAGTGAAATGCTACTCACCCATTCCGATGCCAATGAACATGGCGATATCCGTAAAGATTTTCCCGGCGGATGGCCGGGAGATGAGGTAAATGCCTTTACCGGAGAAGGTTTAAACCAAGACCAGGAAGAAATAATGGATTACCTCTCTACCCTGCTCAACTGGAGAAAGAACAATCCTGTAGTTCACAATGGTAAATTGCTGCATTTTGTTCCGGAAAACGGCGTTTACACGTATTTTAGGTACAATAGTACAGAAAAGGTTATGATAATGCTGAATAAAAACACAGAAGAGGTTGCACTGTCTCTTGATGCGTTCAGTGAAATTCTTCCCGGGGAAAGCACCGGAAAAGATGTAATAACCGGCAATGTATTCAATCTAAATGATGAACTGTTGATACCGGCACGTACCCCATTAATACTCGAAATAGAAGACTAAAAACATAATGATGATAAAATTTGATAAAAGAATAACAATATTGAGCCTGCTTTTTGTTTTCTTTTTTATGAAAGGAAAATCGCAGGTAGTAACTACAGACCCGGCACTCCCACTTGAAAGTGATGCTGTAACCGTAACATTTAATGCCGATGAAGGAAACAAAGGCCTCATGGACTTTTCAGGCGATGTTTATGCGCACACGGGAGTGATAACCAATAAAAGCACGTCTGGTTCTGACTGGAAATACGTGCAGGCCGAGTGGGGAGAAAACACTGCACGGTTAAAATTAACACGTATTGAGCCCAATACATACAAGCTTTCCATCACTCCGGATATCCGGTCGTTTTATGGTGTACCGGAAGATGAAAATATAGAACAGCTGGCTTTTGTATTCCGAAACAGCGATGGAAGTGAAACCGGCCGTGATGCAAATGGAGGCGATATTTTTGCCGATGTATTCCAGGAGGGACTGAACGTTGCCTTTAATAAACCCGCCAACAATTTTTCCATCATCCTGCCCAACACCTCCATTCCTGTGGAAGTTGTGGCTACAGGTAATGATGAGATTAAGCTGTACCTTGATAACGCCCTTGTAAAAACCGCTTCCGGAAACTTGCTGGAACATTCACTGGCAGCACAACCAGCGGGTACACATGAATTGGTGGCTGTAGCTTCTAACGCAGAAGAGAGTATCTCAGATACCGCCTGGTTCCTGGTACATGCCACACCTGTAAGTGCCCCCATGCCGGAAGGCACAGAGGCCGGCATCAACTATCTGAGTGAAACATCTGTTATATTATCCCTTTATGCCCCGGGCAAAAATTTTGTGTACCTGCTCTCCGGCCTGAACGACTATACACCGGATAACAGTTGGCAAATGAAGAAAGATGGCGATTACTTCTGGATACAGATTGATAACCTTACCCCGGGCAAAGAATATACGTACCAGTACCTGGTAGACGGAGAAATACGCATTGGTGATCCGTATGCCGATAAAGTGCTGGATCCGTCAAACGATAAATACATTGAAGAAAGCACTTATCCAAATCTAATCCCCTACCCCGAAGGAAAAACCACAGGCATTGTTTCGGTTTTTGAACCCGGTCAGGAACCCTATCAATGGCAAAATACAAATTTCACGCCACCGGAACCACAAAACCTTATTATCTATGAATTGCTATTGCGCGATTTTATTGCTGTACACGACTGGGAAACACTCACAGATACCCTGCACTATTTTACAGAGTTGGGAGTAAATGCCATTGAACTGATGCCATTTAATGAGTTCGAGGGCAACGACAGCTGGGGATACAACCCCTCCTACTACTTTGCCCCGGATAAATATTACGGACCAAAAGAAGACCTGAAAGCTTTTATTGATTCCTGTCATGGCCGGGGTATATCCGTTATCATGGACATGGTGCTCAATCATTCCTACAGCCAGTCACCCCTGGTACAGCTATATTTTAACCCGCAAGCCGGAGACTGGGGACAGGTAACTGAAGAAAACCCATGGTACAATGTTACTTCGCCCAACACCGCCTTCTCCTGGGGGTATGATTTTGATCATGAAAGCCAGGACACCAAAGATTTTGTAGACCGTGTAAATGCTTACTGGCTCGAGGAATACAACATTGATGGCTACCGCTTCGACTTCACCAAGGGATTTACCAATACCCTGGGCGATGGTTCTGCTTATGATGCGGCACGCATTGCCATATTAAAGCGCATGGCTGATGAAATCTGGAGTGTGGACCCGGATGCATACGTAATCCTGGAACATTTTGCTGCCAACGATGAAGAAATTGAACTTTCCGATTACGGCATGCTGATTTGGGGAAACATGAACTGCCCTTACAACCAGGCCACCATGGGTTTCCCCTCAGGACCCTGTGCATGGAATTTTAGCGGCATTTCTCACGAAGCCCGCGGATGGAATAACCCTTACCTGGTGGGTTACATGGAAAGCCATGATGAGGAAAGGCTGATGTACAAAAACCTGACATACGGAAACGAATCCGGAGACTATTCTATACAGGACAAACTCACTGCCCTTAGGAGGGTGGAACAGGCGGCTGCCTTTTTCTTCCCAGTACCAGGACCCAAAATGATATGGCAGTTTGGTGAAATGGGATATGATGTTTCCATAGACTACAATGGGCGTGTGGGAAACAAACCCATTCGGTGGGTTTACTACCGCAGCCATAACCGCCTCCGCGAAGCCTTTGGAGATCTGATTGACTTCCGCCTGGAACATAGTGAAATCATCAATAATGGAGAATTCTCCATAGATGCTTCCGGCGCTGCCAAACACATAGCCATTGACCACCCGGATATGGACATTCGCATATTTGGGAATTTTGATGTGGAAAGCATGGAGGTTGCGGGTAATTTTAGCCAAACCGGATGGTGGTATTCATATTTTGGCGGAGATTCCATCAATGTAACCGATGTGGGTATGACTTTTGAAATGGAACCCGGCGCATATCGCATTTATAACACGAAAAATGTAAGCATTCCGGAGCTGCCACTCAAAACGCCTTCTCTTCAGTACGCAAGGGATGTCAGTGTATATCCTAACCCATTTGAAAACCAGCTCACCGTAAACAGTCCCCGAGAGCTTAAGTCCATAACTGTATTTGATATTTCGGGCAGAAAAGTACTTTCGCATAAAATAACAACATCAGGTGAGCAAACAATCCATATGAAAACATTGCCGGCAGGAACCTATACGTTACAAATGAAACCGGCAGATGATAAACAACCTGTTCTTTATAAAAAGGTGTTAAAACGGTAACCAATAGTTTTATTTTATGGCAAATGCCAGGGTTCCTTCGGGAGCGCTGGCATTTTTGTTATCATAAACCATTTGGGGTAATCGTACAATAAATAATGTAGAACTTATGATTGAAATTCATATTACGAAAAAACCTAAACATTCAACCACATTCCCTGTTAGCCTAACAGAAACTAATATGAATTGCAATGGGATTTTTTCTGTCTTTAATTATTAATATGCTGGCGCTGATGCTGGGTGCTGCCATCATGAAAAATGTACACATCCGAAGCTGGGGAACAGCTTTTCTGGTAGCTTTGCTTATCGGAATACTCAACCCTACCATTGGCTGGGTATTTAATGTAGTGCTGAATGTAGCAACAATAGGAATTTTCTGGTTGTTAGGGCTTGGCTTTATCATCCGGTTGGTGGTAACTGCCATCATTATTAAAATTGTAGATGCCTTGCTTTCCGGCTTTAAGGTGAAAAACTTTGGTACTGCATTTTTACTTGCCATTTTTGTGGCATTGGTGGCCACACTGGCAGACTGGCTGATTTAGCTGTATTTTAACGAATTTTTATCCTTATTTTCAATCGGATTTTGCAACTTTCAGAGCAGGAGCACAAGAATTAGAATGCATACCTTAGCGTAAACATATTGCCTTGTGTATCAATCGTTAAATTTTTATTCTTATCCTTCACGCGATGCAGGTGCGGAATAAGCAAGCCAATAGACGCACCTACGGCATAACCTGTAATTACATCCGTGGGAAAATGTTTGCGCGAAACCATGCGTAAATAGCCGGTATAAGCCGGAATGGTAACGGCAACACCCCAAATAACCTTATCCCATAAGGGAGAATCGACATAGGCAGTAAGGGTAGATGCTGAGGCAAAAGCCATGGCGGCAGCACTGCTGGTATGGCCGGAAAAGAAAGCCTCACCTGCATCACGCGAAGTACGTTCTTCCCGGGTCAGTGTTGCATCATACACGTATGGCCGGTAGCGGCCGGTCCATCCCTTAACAAGAGTGGTTAAACCATAGGTAAATGTTGCTGTTTGGTAAAAGACCACTGCCAGGGGGAATATATCTTCCCGGGCTTCCGGAAGAAATAAAAGAGAGGCCGGTAAAACAAATAGTCCACCTACGGCAATATCACTTAATAAAATGCGGTTTCTGTCTGGCAAATCAAAAACAAGCCTATCGAATCCATTTACCTCTGAAGCAGTGATGTGGGCCACCTCTGACCATTGCGGCGGAGTTACATTGTATTTAACGTATAAGCCACCAGCCAGCACCAAACCGGAGGAAATGGATAACCCTATGTCACGTTTCTCCTTTAATTCGAATTGGTTGTACTGGCTATAAGACGACTGGTAAAAAAATGCCATAACCAGCATTAATATTGTATAATTCCTGTTCATCACACAAAAGTACAAAAGAAAAATAAAGGGCGCATTTGGATTCATAGAAAAGGCAGGGCAAACAAAAAAAGAAAAATATCTAACTTTACTTTCAGGAAGTAAATAACAACTATGGAATGTAAAAACTATTTTTTAAAAGAACCGAAAGAAAATTAATTATCTCCGGCAGAAACATTTATATATCTGTATTGATTTGTTAGATGGAATTGAATTGCGACATTTAAAGACTGAAACATTTAGAAAAGCAAATGGAAAAGACAGCACCAATAGAACATGGAAAATACTATCACATCTATAATTGTGGAATCAACGGTGAAGGTTTATTCCGGGAAAAGGACAACTACATGCATTTCCTGAGATTGTATGAAAAATACATTGATACGGTAGCAGATACGTTTGCCTGGGTGCTAATGGGAAACCATTTTCATTTTTTGGTGAGGATTAAGGAAGAGGAGGAGATAGGTTTTTATAAACCATTGAACGCTGACAGGTCTAACGACTCTGTCAGGTTTCAGGTAACCACCAACCTGTCAGCGTTCGCAGAACCTGACAGAGTTAAAGTTAAACCTAATCCTACAAAACATTTTTCTCACTTATTTAACGCTTATGCGCAATATTTTAATAAAAAA
>JBEPYD010000257.1:0-6332 GCA_041641575.1 Bacteroidales bacterium | reverse complement strand
TAGCTTTCCGACCGGATTTAGATGCTATTGCATGACTTTGGACAGCCATACCGGAAACCGCCCGATTTGAAACACCCTGTGGCAGAGGCAATGGCTGTGAAATGGTATTAAAAGTACCGGTAATATTGCGGATCTCGGAATCAACAGCTACAAAAGAGGTGTAATCTGTAAGCAGGTTATACTTCAGACCTGTTTCCAGGACAATATTATTCAATTTTTCATCATTAAAGTTATTGCGCCTGTAATCCTGGTGCAATTGCAACATTTCACGTGCCCATAAATAAGGTAGAGCCTTGTTTCTGCCAGAAACCTGTTCCTGTTTAATATTCAGGCTTCTGGTATATTTTCCCTTACCTGAAACGCCGTTCAGTTTAATTGAACCTGAAGGGTTTCCCCGGTACTTGCCCATAATCATTACCGGTCGGCTGGCAAATAAATCAGGGATATGTGAGGGCTCCACATCGTAAGCATCAAAACCATTAAATTCAATTTCGATGTTGGTGATGAGCGGAGAACTGATATATTCCTGAAATTTTTTGACGGTAGATGCAGCGTCTTCTTTTTTTGTAACAACAAACGCTTCACCTTTTCCAACATGTGCAATCCCCTCAATAAGAAAGCGGTTTACAGATGATCCAATTCCAAAACTGAAAAAATTACTATTTCCCAGGCTTTGGCGAATATAATCAAATGCCTCTTTTTCCACATTTACATATCCATCGGTAAGAATGATAAAAGAACGTGAGAAGTCCGAAATTTCATTATTTTGCATAGCCTTCTTAAGTGCTGGGAGTAACTCTGTACCACCTCCACCTCTTTGTTTTTCTATCATGTGAAGGGCTTTTTGAATATTTTCCTGTGTAGCCGGTACAGATTCTTGAGAAAGCATGGCAGTAGTTCCTGCAAAGAGTGCCACGTTAAATTTATCTATTGGTTTGAGCTTACCAATGAGTCCTGTCAATAATTTTTTTGAGATATCGAGCGGAAAACCATTCATGCTACCGGAAACATCAACAATAAAAATGTATTCTCTTGCAGGAATATCTTCTGTTTGAAATCGTTCCGGGGGTTGTATCATAGCAAGAAAAAAGTTTTCTTTTTTCCCTTCGAATAATAGCACGCCCTCTTTAATATTATTGGCAGCAATCTTATATTTCAAAATAAAATCGCGGTTGCCTTGTTTTGCCCCTTCATCCGTAAGCGTTAGCGTTAGTTCCTGCTTTGATTTCCATGTAATTTTTGTGGCGTGTGTTTCACAAGTAGCTTTTTCGATGGGCATGCCGGCATTAAGGTTAATGTTCAGGCCAAAATTATACAGGGGAGAAACTCCTTCTGAGGTGTATGGATTTTGCACCCATTGTTCAGTTTCTGTATCATTCGAGCCTGAACTATACCTTGGTCCAACAACAGTAGGATACACAAAACGATAAATACCTTCCTCAGGTATGAGTTTTTCGGCGTAATCCAGGGTAACTTTAATGGTGTCGCCCGGGAGGATATTTGCCACATTCATCTGAAAAACATTGGGCCGGTGTTGTTCAAGGAGTGCTGCGGTTTTTCCTTCGTCGCGTGCTTGTTCATAAGTGTTACGGGCGGCCTCTTTCTCCTGCACAACAGCGATTATTTCCCGTTCTCCCAATTGGAATTTCATGCCATAAATAGCAGCATTGGTTGATGCCGGAAAAACATAAGTTGCCTCAATAACTTCGTTTGAGTTATTTACATATACCTGGTTTACAGTAACACTGGCTATTACACCAGCAATATTGACATCAGCATCTGTAGAGAGTAGCGGGAAGGTCCCCATTAAACAGCCGGCGGGTAATTCAAAATAAGGTGAACCCGAATAATCTCTTTTATCGTGTTGGGAATAAAGTGGAGTGAATAAGATAAAAACCACTATGAAGAAGCCAAAACTGACCCGGCTTAAAAGAATATTTCTGCTGTATAAAAAAATTTCTGTTTTCATGATCTTTGTTTTTAATGAATACCAAAATTGATTGTTTGGTATTGAGATGCATGAAAAAGAAGGATTCCATAAAAATGGAAAAATAATTTTTCTTTTTTTCTTTAAAACTTTTTGAATACAGCCAAAACAGGCTAATGAGGAATCCGAATCTTATAAACATCCGAACGACCCAAAGATGTATTCTCTTCGCGCACCATGTAACCTGTATGAGGGATTTCAGTAGGGACAAAGAAAAGGTCATCATCAGGAGAATTAATCGGATAGCCCATATTTTGAGGCTTACTCCATTTTTCGTTAACCAATTTACTGTAGAAAATATCATAACCGCCCGTGTTCAGATGTCCCTCCGAACTAAAATAAAGGGTATTTCCATCGGGAGAAATAAAGGGTGTATTTTCATTAAAAGGGGAATTTACTGCTACACCAAGTTTTTTCGGTACGTCCCACTCACCATCAGGCAACTTGTGTGAAACAAAGATATCTAAATTATCCCCATCATTATCCCGGTTGCTGGTAAAATAAAGTTTATCCCCTTCTTTATTTACAGAGGCATGAGATTCCCAGTACTTTGTATTAATGTTATCATTGAGTTTTTTTAATTCCTGCCAGGCGCCATTTTTAAAACTACTCACATATATATTTCCGTCAAACTCATCATTTCTGTAGAAATAAACTTCATTGGCATCATAGGAAATTGATGTAGGATAAAGATCGTTGTCTACTTTTAATATGGGCATAAAATTCTGCGGCTCTCCCCAATTACCATCCTCATCTATGTAAGCAAAAAATGCAGCATCATAAAATTGTAATTCACGTGTAAATACAATCATTTTACCGTTGCCTGACACAATGGCATTACGTTCTGTAAATGAAGAATTTACAGGCTCGCCCAGGTTTTCTTTTTCAATGGCCTGGTATCTGTTTTCAAATGCCATGGCATTTTGAACGGCAGCAATACTTAGATGTACCTCGCTAACATTATGGACTTCCGGATCTATATATTCCAGAAAATCATTATAGGCCTGTAGAGCCTCTTTGTACCGCCGGTTAATCCTGTAGGCATCGCCAAGGTAAAATAAAGCTTCTGGTGGAGCTCCTATTTCCCTGAACCTGCTTTTTTTATATCCGGGCTTAATATGGCTGGCTGCTTCTTCAAGGTATTCCACAGCCTTATGCTTGCTATAGGGAATATTCAGGTAGCAAACCCCTGCCCGATAAACAACATTATAATTATAAGGCATTTCTTTTATAAGCGTAAGGTAGAGGGGCAAAGCATCTTCATATTCTTCATAAAAGAAAAAAGCTTCTGCTTCAATAAAAACAGGTTTTAAGTCCTTTTCGTTTTGGGCTGTTAATGATGTTGCAATTAAAAGTGTGAAAATAATTGCAAGAGTAATTTTAAAAAAATACATTCGTACAGATTATTAATTTACCACAAGATAGCTGTTTTTCTGAGATAAAAATTGTTCGTTAGCAGCTTTTTACACGAATTTTTAAAAATGAATGATAAAAGAGTTTAATTACATTGTTAAATTTGAATTTTAAAATAATTCTAAACTTTACATGCTCTTTAGTTACATAAAACTGGCTTTACGAAACCTCAACCGATTTAAAACCAATACGGTAATTAATATTTCGGGTCTTGCCATCGGACTGGCCAGTGCCATACTGATTTTTCTGTATATTCTGCATGAAGTTTCTTATGATTCATTTTTTAATGATTCCGACAGAATTTACAGGGTATATTTAAAAGGAAAATTGGGCGACAGAGCCATCCAGAGCGCAATTTCTCCTTTGGTAATGGCAAATGCACTGCAAAGAGATTTTGAAGAAATTGAACATACCAGCCGTATATTGCCTCCGATAAAAACAATGCTTAAAAAGGATGATTTAAAATTTATTGAAAATCAGTTTTATTTTGTGGATTCCAGCTTTTTTAATCTTTTTAATTTTGAAACTATTTATGGAGACACAAAAGATGCACTTGTAAAAACAAAATCAATTGTACTCACAGAGCAGCTTTCAAAAAAACTCTTTGGAAGCGTAAACCCTGTGGGAGAGAGAATCAATGTATTTAATGATACTACGGAATACACCATCACTGCTGTAATACAAAACCCTCCCGAAAACTCACATTTGAAATTTAACTGCCTGGGATCTATCCATTCACTTGACCTGAGTGAAAATGAAATGTGGCTCAGCAATAATTGCTATACCTACCTGAAAGTTAAAGAAAATGTGGATTACAAGGCACTGGAGAAAGAATTACCCCAATGGCTGGTGGGATATATCGAGCCTGAAATAAAACGGTATTTTGAGGTAACCGCCAGTGAATTCATACAACAGGGCGAAAATGAATATCTCTATTATTTGCAACCTTTACATGATGTTCATCTCAACCCTGAAATCAACCACGGGTTGGCTCCACCAAATAATAAAAGGAATATTTTTCTGATGGCTCTGGCGGCTATGCTCATCATTTTAATGGCTTGCATAAACTTCATCAATCTTTTAACTGCCAAATCGGCTACACGGGCACAGGAAATTGGCATAAGAAAAGTGCTGGGTGCAAATAAACCAGACCTTATATTTCAGTTTTTAGGGGAAAGCGTGGTAACGGCCTTATTTGGAACATTAATCGCGCTGATACTTGTTGAAGTTATGCTTCCGCGATTTAATGCAGAATTTGATATACAAATCGCTTCATTTTTTAGCCGATGGTGGATTCTACCCTCCATCTTTCTCTTTGGAATTCTGGTAGGTATCATTGCCGGAATTTACCCTGCACTTCACCTGTCATCCTTTTTGCCCTTGCGCATTTTACAACAAAAATCAGGAATACACACTGGAACAAAGATGTTGCGCAGTACCCTTGTGTTTATTCAGTTTTTTATATCCGTGGTAATATTATTAACCACTGTGGTGATATACCGGCAGATCAATTTTATGCTTGAAACACCTAAGGGGTATGACGAAGAAAAATTATACGTAATTGAAAGGGCTAATATTCTTGGTGAGCAAAAAGAAAAGTTTAAAAATGAAATTATTGCCCTCTCCGGAGTGGAAAATGCCAGCTTTTCCTCTTCTATTCCTGGTTTCCCAAACCGAACTTCCGGGTTTAATGTTGAAGGTGAAAGCCTGGCAAACACCATTCTAATAGACATAAATTATGCTGATGAAGATTTTATAAAAACCTACGGCATAGAGCTGATTGAGGGGAATGATTTTCCCGCAGACACCACAGACTCTCTCTATATCTTACTCAATGAACGTACCATTGATTTTTACGACATAGAAAACCCATTGAAGCAGAGATTGTCAGCACCGGAAGAAGCTAACCAAAGAACCTATTTTCAAATAAGAGGTATTATGAAAGACTTTTTTTACGAGTCACTCCATGAGCAAATAAACCCATACATTCTGATGCATATTTCCTATTCAAATTTTAATAATATGTATCTGACCCTGCGCCTCGACCAGAGCTATTCCGGAACAACCTTAAGAGAAATTAGCTCTCTATGGAATGAATTTACCATCAGTTATCCTATGGAAAGTTATTTTCTGGATGATAAATTAAATGAATTATACAAAGATGAATACCGGGCAGGGAAACTCTATTTCTTTTTCACCATACTTTCTGTATTTGTCGCATGTCTGGGATTATACGGTCTGATTGCCTTTACCTCGGGCAGAAAAACCCGTGAAATAGCTATCCGGAAAATAATGGGTGCGGACACCTGGCAAATAATAGTGCGGCTAATTCGTGAAATAGCAGCGATTGTAATTATTGCATCAGGAATAGGATGGATTTTTGTGTGGATAGCTATGAAGAGGCTTTTACTGGAATATGCGTACCATATAAAAATGGAACCCGCATTTTTCTTTGCAGGTATCCTGAGTTTGATCCTCATTGCTGTTATTACTATTTTCTTCCAGGCATATCGCGCTGCATCAAAAAATCCGGCCTATTCCATTAAACACGATTAATGCCTGATGCTTAAAGGAACAAAAGCTTCTATACTGCTGTTATCATAAAAAACATGTTATGATCAAACTGGAAGAAAAAGACGATGCCAATTATATTGTTCATTTAAACCAGACACCTTCCATTGGATTTCAGGAGGGCCTGCAAATAAAAAACATCCTTAAGCATCCTGTGGAAAAGAACAGCACCATACTGATTGACCTGGATGGAGTGGAACGTTTAGACAGCATGGGTTATGGATATTTATCCGAAATTATGGCCATGGCTGACAATACAGAGAGCAAGATATTATTTACCAACATCCCGGAAAATCTATCGGATGCCATTAACAATCTTCGGATAATCTCTGATTAAAGGATGATTTTTTAAAACAATGCT
>JBEPYD010000256.1:0-6346 GCA_041641575.1 Bacteroidales bacterium | reverse complement strand
ATAGATTCAACCATTTGTGCAGCCGCAGCTCCAGGAGCATACCAGGCAGAAGTACCCATTAAACCAACAAGTTCTCCCCCACCTTTACGGGTGCGGTCAACAATTTTTTCAAGGGTATCGGCAGGCAATAAATCAGTAACAGGTATGCCACTAACGGTGGTAAAGCGTGGAAGCGGCACCATGGTATCGCCATGTCCACCCATCAACATTGCTTTAATATCTGATGGAGACACATTTAAAGCCTCAGCAAGAAAAGCACGATAGCGGGCAGTATCCAGGATGCCGGCCATACCAAAAACTTTTTGTGCGCTTTTTCCTGATGCTTTCATGGCAGCATACGTCATTACATCCAATGGATTGGAAACAACCACGATAATGGCATCAGGCGAGTATTTTATGGCTTTTTCAGTTACATCTTTAACAATTTTGGCATTTGTTTTAATAAGGTCGTCACGCGACATGCCGGGTTTTCTTGGCAAACCGGAGGTAATTACAATTACACCAGAGCCGGCTGTTTTACTGTAATCATTGGTTGAACCTACAATCCTGGAATCATATCCAAGAATGGAGGCTGCCTGCCACATGTCAAGGGCTTTTCCTTCAGCCAGACCTTCTTTAATGTCAACTATTACTACTTCCTTGGCCAGATTTTTCTGAGCCACCACATTTGCACAGGTGGCACCAACATTTCCGGCTCCAACAACAGTTATTTTTTCCATTTGTTTTTGATTTTTATTTATATGAATATGTGATAATGCAAGTTAATTATTTTGAGATTGTCTCCGGAGGAACATTATTTTGATGTGAATTCCGGAATTTGATATAATTTCGTATCTATTGAACCAATAAGGTACAATTATTGTTGAATTTATGGTGCACATTATGTAAAAATAAAATAAAATGACATTTCTTAAGCTCTTAGCCATAACCATAGTTTTACTTGTTTTTGCCCTTATTGCCTTTGGTATCCGTCGCCTTTTCGATAAAAAAGCGGCCTACCCCGCAAGTTCCTGCAGCAGTGTTAATCCCGAAACCGGCGAACGTGCCGGTTGTGCCTGCGGATCAGAAGATGGAAGCTGCGCTACCCGGCCACAGGATACACTTCTAAATTATTCTCCAGAACAATCCGGCAAATAAAACCAATTATTCAATAATATTTTCATCAAAATATACGGTCTGGTATATGCCATAGGTTCCGTCTTCCTGCCCGTAAATAAAATAGGCATCCAGCTGTGGATTTTTTTCAATTATTTCTATTGCTTTTTCCAGCCCTACCACCATGCATGCTGTTGCATAAGCATCGGCCACCATGCATGCATCGGTGAGAATGGTGGCTGAAAGCAAGTTTTGCATCACAGGATAGCCACTTTTCGGATCAATGGTGTGCGCGTATTTCTGCCCGTCTTTTTCGTAAAACTTACGGTAATTTCCGGAAGTTGCCAGGGCTTTATCCTTCAGGGCCACTACTATCTGCAGGTTATTTCCGGGCTGCAGATTCCCCTCAAGGGGTTTATCAACACCAATTTTCCAGGTTTCACCTTCTGCTTTCGTTCCTTTCGCCTTCAATTCCCCGCCTATTTCAACCAGGTAATTATGAATACCGTTGGCTTCAAGATAGGCCGAAACAACATCAACAGAATAGCCCTGGGCAATGGCATTCGGATCAAGCATTACCCGTGGATCAGTTTTTTTTAAAATACCATTGGAAAGCATAAGATTTTCCATGCCTGTAAATGCCAAAATACTATCTATCATAGCACTATCAACTTCTGCTTTTTCTGTAAATCCGAATCCCCAGGCATTCACCAGAGGTGCAATACTCATATCAAAAGCACCATCTGAAGTTTCCCAAACTTCTTTGCCTGTAGTAAAAACATTGATAAGATAATCATCAACGGCCATTTGTTTATCTGTTTTGTTGAATTCAGAGATCAGGGAACTGTCTATGTAGGTAGAAAGCGACATATCAAATTCACGCAAAAGAGAGTCAATCTCCGGCTGCAAATCCCTGTTCAACACATTCTGATAGGTGATATGATACGTGGTACCCTGCGTATATCCTGCTATTTTTTTAAATTCAATTACAGGTTCGCGGCATGCATTCAGCATCAGGAAAATAAAAACGAAGAGAAAACAAATCCTGTTATTCATAAAATACGGTTTATTAAAAATGAAAAAAGCCGCAAAAATGCGGCTTTGATTTATTTTTTAGCCTCCGAAATCGTCGAAGTCGACCATCTCATCAGGTACACCTAAATCATAAAGCATTTTTTGCACGGCGTCATTCATCATGGGCGGTCCGCACAAGTAATACTCCAGTTCTTCGGGCTCCTCAACTTTGCTAAGGTATTCATCATAAAGTACCTGGTGTATAAATCCTTTGTAACCATCCCAGTTATCTTCGGGTAAAGGTTCTGAAAGTGCTATGTTGAATTTAAAATTCGGGAACTTCTTTTCAATCTCCCGGAAGTGATCTTCGTAAAAAACTTCACGTTTTGAACGGGCACCATACCAATAAGTAACTTTACGGTCAGTCTTAAGGGTATGGAACAGGTGAAACAGGTGCGAACGGAGCGGAGCCATACCGGCACCACCACCAATATACACCATTTCTCTTTCTGTTTCTTTGATAAAAAATTCACCATAAGGACCAGACAGGGTTACTTTATCGCCAGGCTTGCGGGAAAAAACATAGGAGGAACAGATACCCGGATTCAGGTTCATGAAGGATCCTTTTGAACGATCCCATGGGGGTGTGGCAATACGGATATTCAACATTACAATATTTCCTTCTGCAGGATGATTGGCCATGGAATAAGCGCGGAAGGTTTCTTCATTATTTTTCATTTTCAAATCCCACATGTTGAATTTATCCCAATCTTCGCGGAATTCTTCCTGCACTTCAATATCT
This sequence comes from Bacteroidales bacterium, assembly GCA_041641575.1. GTDB lineage: Bacteria > Bacteroidota > Bacteroidia > Bacteroidales > JBEPYD01 > JBEPYD01. The sequence continues at coordinate 3,435 of JBEPYD010000256.1, read as the reverse complement.
TTAAAATCAACCTCAATTTTAGGAACATCAATTTGAATATACCCGCCTGATTTAAAATCAAGATTTTCGCCCTCAGGTAATTTTACAACAAACTCTTTTATGAATGTTGCCACATTTTTATTTGAAACAACTTCGCATTCCCACTTTTTAATGCCCATTACTTCTTCCGGAACTTTGATGCGCATATCCTCACGAATTTTTACCTGGCAGCCCAAACGCCAGTCGTTTTGTTGTTCCTTACGGGTAAAAAAGCCGGTTTCAGTGGGCAATATCGATCCACCACCTTCAAATACCTGGCATTTGCACATGCCACATGTACCTCCTCCACCACAAGCTGATGGTAAAAACACATCGAGATTGGAAAGTGTTGTAAGGATAGTGGATCCAGGTTCTATTTCATGGGTTTGATCATTTACCTGAAAATTAACCTTGCCTTGTGGTGTAAGTTTTTTTCTTGCAAATAGCAAAACCGCAACCAATAACAAAATAATGGTGAGGAATACGAATATGCTAATTCCAATTACTATTCCTTGTGATGTCAGTAAAATCATTTTTTATAAATTTTTCACAAAAGTCATTAAAATTTTGAAACTATAGCTCTATACCCATGAAGCTCATAAACGCAATTCCCATAAGTCCTGTAATGATAAACGTGATACCTAAACCACGAAGCGGAGCAGGGACATTGGAGTAACGGATTTTTTCACGAATGGCTGCTATACCCACGATAGCAAGAAACCAACCTACGCCGGAGCCAAGACCAAAAGAAGTAGCTTCAGCAATTGAAGCATATTCTCTCTCCTGCATAAAGAGTGAGCCACCCAAAATAGAACAGTTTACAGCAATAAGTGGGAGAAAGATACCCAGTGATGAGTATAATGCCGGGCTGAATTTCTCTATCACCATTTCAACAAGCTGCACCATACTGGCAATTACAGCTATAAAAAGGATAAAACTTAAAAAGCTAAGATCAACATCGGCAAGGGTAGGGCTGATCCATGTTAAAGCACCTTCCATTAAAATGTAGTTCTGGATAAGGTAATTTACAGGCACAGTAATACCCAGTACAAATATTACTGCAAAGCCCAGACCAGTAGATGTTTTTACTGTTTTTGAAACAGCCAGATATGAACACATACCAAGGAAGTATGCGAATATCATGTTGTCTATAAAAATAGACCGTACAAATATATCAACCAGATTTTCCATAGTTCTGTGTTTTTTAATTTTCTTCTACTAATTCACGGTTCTTATCACGTTGAACCCAAATAATAATACCCACGATAATTAGCGCCATAGGAGGCAGGATCATCAGACCATTGTCTTCGTATCCTATTTTGTAAATTCCAATTTTTTCAAAAACAGGGTATCCGAATAATTCTCCTGAACCAAGCAATTCGCGGAAAAAACCAACAATGATTAGGATAATACCATAACCTGCGGCATTTCCAACACCATCAAGAAACGCTGGCCAGGGTTTGTTACCCATAGCAAAGGCTTCCAGACGCCCCATAATGATACAGTTTGTAATAATCAGACCCACAAAAACGGATAATTGTTTGCTTACATCATATGCAAAAGCCTGTAGAAACTCATCTACAAGAATTACAAGGGCAGCAATTACGGTAAGCTGTACAATAATACGGATACGTGGCGGTATCAGGGTTCTCATCAGTGATATTACCACATTTGAAATGGCCATAACAGCTACTACTGAAAGGGCCATTACAATGGAGGGTTCTAATTTTACTGTGATGGCAAGAGCAGAGCAAATCCCAAGCACCTGTACGGTAATCGGATTGCTTTTATTAATTGGCTCCTGCAATAATTTTAGATTCTTTGACGAAAATAATGGCTCTTTACTCATAGCTAAGCTGTTTTTTCGATTTAAAATAAGGTACGTAGGTTCCCAATACATCGTAAAGCATTTCCTGCACGCCATTACTTGTAATGGTACCTCCGGATATGCCGTCTACTTTGTGCTCTGCATCAGGCGGGGCATTGCCTTTTACTACTTCTACAGAAACAAATTCACCCTGGTCATTAAATATTTCCTTTCCGATGAATTGTTGCTCAAAAGCATCAGTATTTATTTCTGCACCAAGGCCGGGGGTTTCTCCCTGATGGTCGAAATTGGCACCATAAATGGTGGAATAATCTTCATTTAATGCCACATAACCCCAGATAGGGCCCCACAGGCCTTTTCCTCTCACAGGGAAAACATAATGGGTAGTGCCATCTTCAAGTTTACCCACATAAATGGGCAACTTTCTTTCATCCGGTACCAGTCCGAGCTGTTCTTTGATGTTTACCTCAAATGCATCAACACCTTCAAGTAGTTCACCCCGGTTATTGATTACATAACTTTCGGAAACGTATTGAGCATACAAATCATCTGCATTTTCAGCAGTGGATTCTATTCTTAAGGATGAAAGAATATTTCTTTTCTTTTCTATTTCAACATTTCGTTCCTGTATAGGTGCAAGCTTTAACGCCGCAAAGGAGAGCAGTGCAGCTACCACAAGCACCATAATGGCAGAGAAAACAAAAATGTATGTATTACTGTAATTCTTCATTTTCTATAAATTTATGCATTTACTTTGGCACGTTTCAAACGGCGTTTGATATTTGCTTCAACTACATAATGGTCAATTAGTGGTGCGAATACGTTCATTAGAAGAATGGCAAGCATTACACCCTCCGGATAGGCCGGGTTTAAAACACGTATCAGAACGGAGAATAAACCCACAAGAAAACCGTAAATCCATTTGCCACGATCAGTTTGCGCAGCAGTAACAGGGTCAGTGGCCATATAAACAGCACCAAAAGCAAAACCACCAAGGAACAGATGCTGCCAGAAGGGCACTTCCATAAAGGGATTCACTGCAAAAGCATTTAAAAGAAGCCCCATAACCGTGCCTCCGATAAAGGTGGAAAGAATTATTTTCCAACTGCCAACCCCTGTATAAATAAGAATGGCGGCACCTAATAAAATAGCCAGGGTAGAAGTCTCACCTATTGAACCGGGGATAAACCCGTAAAACATGTCGGAAGCAGTTGGCATTGCCTCCAGGTTACCCTGGGCAGCATTTCCAAGTGGGGTGGCACCACTAAAACCATCTATTACCTCTTGCGCATTTCTTCTCAATCCCCATATCCATACCTGGTCGCCCGACATAAATACCGGATAAGCAAAGAAAAGGAATGCCCGCGCGGTAAGTGCCGGATTGAGAATGTTCATACCCGTACCACCAAATACTTCTTTGCCAATAATTACAGCAAATGCAGTGGCAACTGCAACCATCCATAATGGTATGGTTACCGGTACTATTAAAGGAATTAGCATCCCTGTTACCAGGAAACCCTCATTAATTTCGTGGCCGCGTATCTGGGCAAAAATAAATTCAATTCCCAGACCCACACCATAGGAAACAA
>JBEPYD010000255.1:0-6367 GCA_041641575.1 Bacteroidales bacterium | reverse complement strand
CTAAAAGGCATAGGTCCAACATACATGGACAAGACAGGTAGAAATGGCCTGCGGGTAGGTGACATTACCCAGGGAACTTTCCAGGAGAAATACAACTTCCTCAAAGGCAAGCATGATGAAATACTCAAGCAGTACAATTTTGAGTATGATATTACGGAAGATGAAAAAGCCTGGATGGAGGGAATTGAATCCATCAAATCATTTGCCCTTATTGATAGTGAACACTTTATAAATGAATGCCTTGACAATGGACAATCTGCCATTGCTGAAGGTGCCCAGGGTACGCTTCTTGATATTGATTTTGGCTCTTACCCTTTTGTTACCTCATCAAACACCATATGTGCCGGGGCATGCACTGGGTTGGGTGTAGCACCGGGCCGGATAGGTAAAGTATATGGTATTGTAAAGGCATATTGCACCCGTGTGGGCAGCGGCCCCTTCCCCACCGAACTGCATGATACTACTGGAGATAAGCTTAGAGAAAATGGCTGTGAATTCGGCTCCACTACCGGACGTCCGCGTCGCTGTGGATGGCTCGATCTTGTTGCCCTTAAATATACTGTTATGCTCAATGGTGTAACGGAGATATTTCTCATGAAAGCTGATGTTCTTAGTGGATTTGATACATTGAAAGTATGTACTGCATACGAAGTAAATGGCGAGAAAACTGATAAATTTCCCTATGATATTACTGAGGAAGTGACTCCCGTATATACTGAGCTACCAGGATGGCAGGAAGATATTACCAAAATTGAAAATGGCCAGGAACTTCCGAAAGCTTTAACAGATTACATCAAATTTATTGAAGAGGAAGTAAAAGTACCAGTTACCATTATTTCTGTTGGTCCTAACAGGCAGCAAACAATCTTCATGTAAAAAACAAATATATTTTACGTTCAAAAACCGGTTTTTTAAGAAAGACCGGTTTTTTGATTCTTATCAGTCTCCACAATCTCCATATTGGGTTTTTCCAGATCGTAGCCGGAAGTTTTATCATCACGGCGCAGTAAAATGGCAAAAATAAACCCGACTACCCCAAGCCCGGAAAGCATTAAAATAGGATTGGTATAGTCATAATTGGCCGTACCCTGTTCAATCATGGCGGGTGTAATACCTGGATTGGATTTATCCAGCACAATTCCTATAAGAAATGGAAACGCCCACATACCAAGGTTTTGTACAGAAAACATCAGCCCATAGGCAGTACCCAAACGGTTCTCCTCAACTATTTTTGATACGGCGGGCCACATGGCGGCAGGTACCAGTGAGAAGGCTATACCAAGCACAAACATAGCAATATATGGGGTGAGGTTTGTAAAGGCAATGGAGAGAAAAGATATCAACAAAAGCCCTGAGCCGTAGATCATAAGCGTGGCGCTTTTTCCTTTTACATCAGCAAACCAACCAAACAAAGGTGTAAATATCACTGTGCCATAGGGCAGTATAGAGGTAATGTCACCTGCCAGTTTGGGTGTAAATCCAAACTTATTCTCGAGCAAATCGGGTGCATATTTTAAAAAGGGGAAAATGGCTGCATAAAAAGTAACACATAATAAGGTAATATAAACGAACGAACGGTTGGTAACAAGTTTTACGATGTCATTCATGCGAAACTTTTCATCCTCTCCCAATAACTCCATGTCTTGCTTTTCCTGCCGGTCAAGTTTTATATCGGGTAAAAGATAAATGAGGTATCCCAGGAAGCTTATCACCATCAGCGATGCAGCAAACCAGATGGGCTTATTCCAAAAATCATCGGTAACCAGGGCGGGAGAAATATTGAAAGCCAGAGCAGTTCCCAAACGCGCAATGCCAATATTTATTCCAAGCGCCAACGCCAGTTCTTTGCCTTTAAACCATTTTACAAGGGTTTTAGTGATCACAACAATGCTGGTTTCTGCTCCAAAACCAAACAGAAAAAAGCCAAGAGTCATCATTTTTAATGCAGGTGTGTAGGCAGGTAAAACCTGCTGAAACAATTCATAACCAGGACCACCATTTAGAAAAATATCGCTGGAGCCATATGCGGTAAGGATACTTCCTGCGGCCATAAGGCCTATAAATGTAGTCCCTGTTATGCGAATGCCCAAACGGTCCAGAATAACGCCGCCAATTACGGCCATAAGGAGAAACACATTGGGTATGGAATAAGAAGAAACCAGAAAACCGTAATCAGATGAAGAAAAGCCCAATTGGTCCTGCAATGTACTTTTAAGTGGCGAGAGCGCATCGTAAAAATAATAATTGGCTGCCATTACAAAGCTCAGCAGGATAAGCACGCCCCATCTAACGGCATTTGAGTCTTTTAAAGTTCTTTTTTCAGCATGCATAAAATCAACTTTTTAAAATTCAGATTGCCGCTGTACGGCATATTTATCCAACAAATATACATTTTATTGATTTATTGCACCTGCCTTTTTCAACAATAAAAAAGCATGCAGATGATTGGATTTGGAATGGGTTAATTGACTCCCACCCAGATATATCTTATTTGGTAATACCATATATAATTACTGTTGATGCGTAATGATAGTTAACCATGCATGTTTTAATAGAGTTGATTCTATAAATCAACTAATTGTGCAAACTTATATTTCATCCTTATTTAGATGCCTGCATGATAAACACTTTGCACTACACGTAAAATATTAAATGCTCATAAACTCAAATAATAAGGTAGGCGTGGTTTAAATCAAAAAAGACTCCCCTGGTGTAAGCAGCATAATATCAATCTTTTTTATTGGATTTTTCCAGATCAACACATCACTCATCATAAATAATTATCTAATCTTAAATAGAATTCAGATAACCGTCGTGTAATTAGAATATTTAACCCGTCTAACAGTAATGTTCATCAAAGAATAAACACCTTTTGCAAATCTATACGTAACTTCTTTTAAAGAAGCTCAAACGAAAGAAATACATGAAAGTTTTCACCAAACATAAACCACTAAATATCAACAGCCATACTGTGAAAGAGGATAACGCTATACCGAAAAAAATAAAGCCGCTGGAACTAAACTCCATATTTGCAACCTATTTTTATCATGCACCCGATTCGGCATTTATCCTTACCATAGATGGTACTATTGAAAAGTGCAATAAGGCAGCCCTTAAATTAACAGGTGCTAAAAGACCTGAAGAACTTAAAGGAAAAAACGTAGCAGAATTTGTTCATCAACAAGATTTGGAAAAATTAATCCATGACATAGATTCCTTTATAACAACCAGCGAGCCCAAAACTTCAGTTTACCGCGTGTCACCAGCGTACATGCCTATTCAATTTATAGAAATAACATCCTCGCTTTTTTGTGCGGATAATGCAGAATTGCGGATTATATCAAATGTACGTGATGTTACCGAACAAAAAAGGCTTGAGCAGAAAATTAAACAAAATGAGGAGCATTTCCGCGCCCTCCTAAAGAATTCAGAAGATCTAATCTCCATTATAGATTTAAACGGTAATCTGAGTTTTGTTACCGAAAATATTGAACGATTCAATGGATATACTGTAAAAGAGATCATGGATATTAATCTCACAAAAAACATACATCCAGAAGACCTTCCGCAGGTGCAGGAAGCATTTAAAACGATTTTTAACAACAATAAAATATCCAAAACCATTGAATACCGCTCTTATGATAAGGCTGGAAATATCATGTACATAGAATCCATCATCACCAATCACTTTGATGACCCGGACATTGCAGGTATAGTGCTGAACAGCCGCAATATAACAGAGCGAAAAATCACCGAAGATCTGCTATTTGAAGCAAAAGAACGTGCGGAGCAAATATATAAGGTTTCCCCGAGCGCTATTTTCACTACGGATAAAAATCATGTAATTACCACATGGAATAATCGTGCCGAAGAACTTACCGGATATAAAGCACAGGAAATTATTGGAAAAAAATGTGCAACCTTTAGTTTTGGGAGCTGCACAGAAGGATGTATCATGTTTAATAGTGAAAAAGCTTATCCCCGGCAGGGTATTGAGGCAAAGATTATCACCAGGCATGGAGAAATCAGGCATATTGTAAAGAATACAGATTACCTAAGAGATAAAGAAGGAAATATTACGGGTGGTATCGAAAGCTTTGAGGATATTACCGAAAAAAAGAAAGCTTTTGAAGATATGTATATCTCAAAAAAGAAAGCGGAGGACTCTGACAGATTAAAAAGTGCTTTTCTGGCAAACATGAGCCATGAAATACGCACGCCTATGAATGGTATATTAGGTTTTATTAATGTGTTAAAAGATAAGTCCCTATCTATTAAAGAACATGATCAGTACGTCGACATCATAGGCTCAAGTGGCAAGCACCTGCTTACACTTATCAATGATATTATTGATATTTCACGTATAGAGGCTGGTCAGCTACAAGTGAATAAAAAGGTTTTTTCTGTTAAAAAGATGATGGATGAGCTTTATGATGTATTCTCTATGGATATCATAGAAAAAAGAAAAAAGGTACGGTTGCATAAATTTTATCAGCTGAACCCCAAAGATGATTTAATTGAAACTGATCCAGACAGGCTTCGGCAGGTGATAACAAATCTGCTGAGCAATGCCATAAAATTCACACAGGAAGGCAGCATTGCCTATGGCGTAAGAAAGTTGGCAACAAATGCAGGCATGGTTGAATTTTTTGTTTCGGATACCGGCATCGGTATACCCGAAGAAAAACAACATGAAGTATTTGAGCGCTTTGTGCAGGTCGACTCCTCAAATAGCAGAAATTTTGGTGGCACAGGTTTAGGTCTGGCTATTAGCAAAGGCCTTATTACCATGATGGGTGGAGATATACAGGTTCATAGCACGTTGGGCAAGGGTACAGAATTTACATTCATTCTCCCTTTTAAAAAAGCCACGGCCATAAATCCGGCAGATGTAAAAATGAATCCCATAAATGCACAACCCTACTCCTGGGAAGGAAAAAGAGTGTTGATAGTGGAAGATGATGCCATAAGCTTTCGGTACCTTGAAATAATTCTCAAATCCACTAAAGTAATCATTGATCATTCCATTACCGGTGAAAAAGCACTAAAATTATTTGGCGACGGAAAACACTATGATTTGATACTTATGGACATACAGCTACCCGGTATGAGTGGGTATGAAGTAACTGATGCCATGTTAAAAATAAATTCCAAAGCAAATATTATTGCCCAGACGGCCAATGCCATGACGGAAGATATCACAAACTGCTATGCACATGGCTGTAAAAATGTGATAAATAAGCCTGTAAAACGCGAAAAACTACTGCAGGCGATGGACAAATATTTACGATAACTTACCAGAAATAAGGTTGAGCCAAGCAAAATAAAAAAAATATAGTAATTTGGCAGGTCTAATAGAAAACTGACGATTACTATGACATTAAATGAGCTATTTCATGAAAGTGTTGAAAAATTCAGCAGCAATACACTTATGCTGGAAAAAACCGGCGACAGTTATGAACCATCCACCTATGCTGAAATAAGAGAAAAAGTACATGCATTTGCGGCAGGACTTTTAAGCATTGGACTTAAAAAAGGAGACCGTGTGGCGCTGCTTTCAGAAGGAAGGAACAATTGGCTCATTGGCGAATTGGGAATTTTCTATGCAGGTGGGGTTAGCGTACCACTTTCCGTAAAACTGGGTGATGCATCAGAAATATATTTCAGACTGGAGCATAGCGGCAGTAGCATGATCATAGTTTCAGGAAACCAGGCTGCCAAGCTTAAAACCGTAAAGGACGACCTGCAGGATCTGGAAAAAGTAATCTTACTGGATGAAGTTGAAGAAAAACATGATAAAGATGTCCTTTTTGAAGATATTATAAAAAAAGGAGAAAAATACCTTGAGCAAAACAAGGAAGAGTTTGAAAAACACTGGCGTTCGGTAAAAGGTGACGATTACGCAAATATTTGTTACACTTCCGGTACAACCGCTGACCCCAAAGGAATTATTCTCACCCACAGAAATTATACAGCTAACATAGAGCAGTCGCTCACACTATTTGAGGTTCCGGAATGGTATGTTTCCCTGATCATTCTGCCCTGGGATCATGCATTTGCACACACAACCGGCCTTTATACCCTGGTAAAATGTGGTGCTGCCATCGCTTCCATACAGGTGGGGAAAACACCCATGGAAACCCTCAAAAATATACCGGTTAACATAAAGGAAACCAAACCGGTTTTCTTGCTAAGTGTACCCGCGCTAGCCAAAAACTTCCGGAAAAACATAGAAAAAGCCATTCAGGATAAAGGTGCAGTGGCAGAAAAATTATTCCGCCTTGCCTTAAAAACAGCTTATAATTACAATGGCCTGGGAAACGATCGTGGAAAAGGATTTAGAGCTATCTATAAACCTTTGTATGCC
>JBEPYD010000254.1:0-6376 GCA_041641575.1 Bacteroidales bacterium | reverse complement strand
CAACTTTATCGAGGAAGTTACAGGTAAGGATGAGGGTATTTATATTGCAGCTTCGGATTATATGAAAGCGCTGCCTTTATCCGTATCTAAATGGTTTCCTGGCTCATTCACAGCCATGGGTACTGATGGGTTTGGCCTGAGTGATCACCGTCCGGAATTACGTGAGCATTTTGAAGTAAATGCCAAACATATTGTATGGAGCACGCTTTATGAGCTCAAAAAGCAAGGGAAAATTGAGCAAAAGCTGCTTACCAAAGCACGCAAAAAACTGAACATTAATGGAGACAAAAGATCGCCAACAGCAACGTAGCACGACCCGTTGGTCGGCACAGGATATCGAACTGCAAACCTATTGCCAGTCGTTAACCATTAAAATCCGGGTGTTGAATAAAGATGGCAAAAACCATTTTTACAGAGAAAGCTTTATGATGTAAGATAAACAGTTATCAACGGATTAAAAAAACAAACTATTCATCGATAAAATATATTTCAGTGAAACCTTCATGTACAAATACTCACAACAAGAACATTAATAAATGATGAAGGTTCCATGATATTCGGGACAAAAACCAAAAATAGTTTGCTATATAGTTGAAGACAAGTATTTAAACTAATAATATATTTTAATGAAAAAAGAAGTAAAAATACCAGACATAGCAGAAAACGTAGACAAAGCAACCATTGCCAGTATCCTGGTTTCAAAAGGCGATAAAGTTTCTAAAGACCAACCCCTGGTTGAAGCAGAGACAGACAAAGCCACCACAGACATCCCCTCCGAATATGAAGGTACTGTTGTGGAAATAAAAATCAGTGAAGGCGATGAAGTGGGGGTGAATGAGGTGATAATGATAATTGAAACTGATGAGGGCGAAGATTCTGAAGGTGGTGAAGAGGAAAAAGGAGGCCAGTCAAAACAGGCCAAAGGAGAAAAAGAAGTGAAAGAATCTGTTGAAGAGGAAAAAGAAGAAGGGGAGGATGACTTAGAACCTGAAGAGGATGATGAGGAAGGTGATGAGGAAGAAGTACCCGATGAAGCTGACGAAGAAGAGGAAAAGGACAAGAAGGAAGGAGGTAAAAAGAAACCTTCCGGGGGGGGAGACATTCCTGCGGCACCTTCTGTCCGCCGTTTGGCACGTGAAAAAGGTATTGATCTGAATGCCATTGAAGGTTCAGGACCCGGAGGCCGTATCACTAAAGAAGATGTAGAACAGGCAAAAGAAGGCAAAGGGGACAAAAAAGAAAAAGCGAAAACCAGTGAAACCAGGCTGCCGGACTTTTCTAAATGGGGTTCCATCTCACGCGAATCCATGAGCAATATTCGAAAAGCCACAGCCCGTAACCTGAGTGAGGCATGGACTACCGTGCCGCATGTAACGCAATTCGATGAGGCGGATCTTACCAACATGGAAGAATTCCGCCACCGGATGCAACCAAAAGTTGAAAAAGCAGGTGGAAAGCTCACGGTTACAGCTATACTACTTAAAATTGCTGCTTTCGCGCTACAGCGTTATCCAAAATTCAATGCCAGCATCGACATGCAAAACCAGGAGGTAATTTATAAGCATTTCTTTAATGTAGGTATTGCCGTAGATACACCCATGGGTCTATTGGTGCCGGTTGTGAAGGACGTGGATAAAAAATCGCTCACCGAACTTTCCATAGAGCTTACTGAAGTAGCCAAAAAAGCCCGCGACAAAAAACTGACAAACGAAGATATGCAGGGAGGAAATTTCACCATCTCCAATCTTGGCGGGATAGGCGGAACAGCATTCACACCCGTGGTTTATTCCCCTCAGGTAGCTATTTTAGGCGTAGCCAGGGCCAAATTCAAGCAGGAATATGTAGATGATGAATTCCGGAAACGACTGATGATACCGCTTTCTTTATCCTACGATCATCGTTTGATTGATGGGGCTGACGGCGCCCGCTTCCTGCGGTGGATGTGCGATGTGATTGAAGACCCTTATGCAATACTACAATAATAAAGGAGAAGAAAATGGCGAAAGATAAAAAACATGAGTTAGTAATTATTGGTGCCGGGCCAGGCGGATACCGGGCAGCATTTATGGCTGCTGATCTGGGTTTGAATGTTACCCTTATAGATCCTGAGGCCAATCCGGGTGGCGTATGCCTTTACAGGGGATGTATCCCTACAAAAGCATTGCTTCACCTTGCGGAGATAAGAAAAGATGCCGAAGAAGCTGAAGACATGGGGATGAAATTTACCCCTCCGGAAATAGACATCAAAAAGGTGATTGAATGGAAAGATAAGGTGGTAAAAAAGCTTACCGGTGGTTTGGGCCAGTTAAATAAAGCCCGGAAGATCAATTATATCCGTGGCATGGCAAAATTCATCAGTGAAAATGAAGTAGAAGTTGAAAAGGACGAGGGCGGAAAGGAGAAAATTCAGTTCGAAAATGCCATCATTTCTACAGGTGCAAAACCTGTTTCCCTGCCCGGTATCGACATTAGTAAAGAACGCATACTTGATTCTGAAAAGGCGCTGGAATTGAAAACCATCCCGAAGAAGTTGCTGGTGATTGGTGGTGGGTACATTGGTCTTGAAATGGCTACCATTTACAAAGCCATGGGAAGCAAGGTATCGGTGGCCGAACTCACCCCGGATTTTATGCCAGGCAGCGACAGCGACCTGATTGCTGAATACAAAAAGATGAGCAAAGGTACTTTTGATAATGTATGGCTGGAAACAAAAGTGGAGGAAATACAGCATAAAAAAAACAATTGCCACGTAAAACTCAAACCCAAAGAAGGTGACCCTTTTGAAGATGACTTTGATTATGTATTGGTGGCGGTAGGCCAAAAGCCTAACAGTGAAAGTGCGGGACTTGAAAATGCATCAGTGGAAACCACTGAGAAAGGATTTATCAAAATAAATGAAAAACAACAAACCTCCACCCCGCATATTTATGCCATTGGTGATGTAGCCGGCCCTCCCATGCTTGCACACAAAGCCAGTTATGAAGGACGCGTGGCCGCTGAAGTAATTGCCGGCAAAAAAGCCGTTAATGATGCCCGCGCCATTCCGGCAGTGGTGTATACCAATCCGGAAATTGCTACCTGCGGAATAACAGAGCAGCAGGCAAAGGAAAAAGGAATACCATATAAAGCATTGAAATTTCCCTGGGGTGCATCGGGCAGGGCTGCCGCCATGAACGAAAACAAAGGCTTTACAAAATTGTTAGTGAATACAGAGACAGAGAGAATACTGGGAGCAGGAATTGTGGGAAAACATGCCGGCTCACTGATACCTGAATTGGTGCTGGCCATAGAAATGGGAGCCACGGCAGAGGATTTGGCGCTGAGCATTCATCCGCACCCCACACTTTCGGAGACCATTATGGAGGCTGCCGAAGTACTTTATGGTCATCCCACTCATATTTACAGTAAGAAAAAATAAGAACAGATTAATTGAAAAGAAAGAAGGAGTAATAAGATGAAGATTATTTTAGTAAGTGATGTAAATAGTGAACATAAAAGCATTATTCCTTACGGTTTAAAGCTCGCAGCTGCCTTAAAAGCCGAAGTTACCGTAGTGCACATGATTGACACACGTTCGCAGCATGGAGCAGCAAGCAGCTATGCAGACTCTCATACCATTTCTCCCGGAGGAAAGCTATCTTTCGAAGAAGTGATAAAACGAGATAAAAGCCAGGCAAAGAAAAATTTGGATGATGTATTGAGCAGTGAGACTTCCCGGTTGAATTATCCGCTAAAAGTGGATACCATCATTGAACAGGATTCAGTTGTAGATATTCTTGAAAGACTTACCAGCGAAGAAAATGTTAGCCTCGTGGTATACCCGGCAAAGCCTGATCATCATACTTTTGCATACGAAAAAGAAATTGTGAAAACCTGCAAGGAAGTAGGTACGCTATCGCTGCTTGTACCGCCGGGATATGATTTTAAGCCGCTTGAAAACAATGTGCTCCTTACCGACTATTCCGACGAGGATAATGAACAATACAAAGATATTTCGGCAGTGATGAGCGCATTTCACCCACGCATTACCGGACTGGCTGTAGTAGAAAATGACGATGAGAGAAAAAAAATGAATGGCAGCGGCCATGCCTGGAAAGAGAAGACAAATACCCTTTTTCAGGATGCAGCTGTTGAAGCAGACACTGCTGAGGGAGAAAATGAGTATGAGGCCATAGCCGGTTACATCCAACGTGACGGATTTAATTCCATGATCCTTTGCCGCCGCAAAAAAAGCGCACTAAAGCGGTTATTCAAAAGTGATGACATTCATGTACTGGTTGAAAAAGTAAATGTACCTGTGTTATACCATGCTGCGGGATAAACGCCAATGCCGGCAACTAGCGCGTACTAGCGCGCTTTTCCAAAAAGCGTGCTTCATTGTTTTTTCTGTTGAAGAGAAAATAGGATTTGTAATCCGGGTGAATTAGAACAATTTTTTCGTAAAATCAAAAATGGAATTAGGTTGATTTATCTAAAGGTAGAAAAGGTAAAATGGTGCACGCTTTACAAAAGCGCGCCAGTTTTGTTGCCAAAGGCGGATTTTCTATGAGTACAATTGGCATTAAACCCCTTCAGGGTTTCTGTTGCCCGTTATCATTTACCCCGCATTAAGATGCGGGGCTATTCATAATCAAATCCCTTCAGGATTTAGATGCACCAAAATACTAAGTTAGCCTGTTTACTTAAGAATACCTGTTACCATTGAAAATGATGCTTTTGTTGATAATACCTGATTATATTAAGACACATTTCAGGTAAATGCATATTATATGGTTTTGTCAATGAGATAAGCACATTATTGCTACGCAAACTAAAATATTCATCAGCAACATCTGCAAGAGTTTGAGATGAGATAAGCACATTTTTGATACCCAAACATGTTTTTATTAAAACCACGAAGTGGTTAAATTATGAATAGCTCCGTATGGCAATGCGGGGTAGAGAAGTAAAGAACCTCCTAAACCCCGGAGGGGTTTAATATAAATATGTTAAGGAGTAAATATTATTAAAAGAATTCTTATCATACAACATAGCTCAATTGCGCATATATAAATTTTTAGAATTTAACAATTCTGATTGATATAACGTGCTCTAACAACACATCAGCCTAAATGCGGGGGTTTGGTGGTTGCTGACAAATTATTATCTTCGTTATATTGTTCAACGAGGGACAATGAAACGCCTCGGAAACCCGCCACAGGGCAACACGTGGAACATTCTGCATGGGGTAATTAGCTTGCTGCATGCTTAAAATGTGATAATGTACGCATAAAAGTATCCAATGTACATATCAAAAGGATAAAAGTACAGGTTGAAAGAGATAATGTACAAGTAAAAAAGGTATATGTACGGCCAAAAATATAAAATGTACACTATATATATTGAAATGTACAGGTGGAAATGACTTATGTACACCTTGAATAGTTAAATGCACACATATTTTTACCTATTGCACGTCTAAAATGCCTATTGCACGCATAAATATATGTTATTCAGATACGATAAAGAACCGAAATAGTTCCCCACACGTGCTTTCCAGCAAGCATGCTTATCTTTCAAATTGAAATGGGGAGATGAGGACTTTTAAGCTCCATATTTCTACCCGCCCAATGCCTGGTCCAGTTCCCTCATAAGATCGCCGGGGTCTTCGATACCCACTGAAAGCCGAAGAAGACCATCAGTGATACCTTCACGAGCCCTTTCTTCAGCAGAGATGAGGCTGTGAGAGGTAAGTGCCGGAGACACGATGGTGGTCTCAATGCCTCCCAGGCTCAGGGCGGGTTGTATCATTTGCAGGCGCTTTTGAAAGCCCTGGCCATCGCCGTCAAGGGTTTCAAATGAAAGCATCCCGCCGAAGCTGGTCATTTGTTTGCGGGCAATATCGTGGTTGGGATGAGTGGCCAGCCCGGGGTAAAATACCTGCTTTACTTTTTCATGGTCGGAGAGAAAACGTGCCAGTGCCATGGCATTATCGCTTTGTTTCTCCACACGCAAGGCAAGGGTTTTCAAACTGCGCTCCAGCAGGTGGCACATCAGGGCGTTCAAACTACCTCCAAAATTAACAGCCGATTGCCTGATGGTTTCCACATGCGCTTTGCTGCCTAATGCCACGCCAGCCGTAATATCGCTATGCCCGCCCAGGTACTTGGTGGCGCTGTGCAATACAATATCAATACCTTCGTTGGTCGGGTTTTGGTTAATGGGGGAGGCAAACGTATTGTCAATCACCGAAAGTATGCTCTTTTCCCTGCAAAGGGTGCTGATTCCGTTCAAATCAATGATTTCCAGCAGTGGGTTTGAAGGAGTTTCCACGTAAACCACTTTTGTCTCAGGCTTGATGGCGCGGGCAAATCCTTCGGGGGAATTATCTTCCGGG
>JBEPYD010000253.1:0-6376 GCA_041641575.1 Bacteroidales bacterium | reverse complement strand
CCACCCCGGGCTATTCATGTTGTACCCTTTCAGGGTAAAATGGAAGTAACCCGGTAACCCTGAAACATTCAAACCCTGAACCCTGAAACCCTGTATCCCTGCAACCCGGTAACCCAGTAACCATATAACCCGATAACTTCTATGCATCCTGCCGCAAGTGTTTTTCACTTGTGGCGGTCCTTCCATGCCCCGGAATACCTTCTGGTTTAGTTGTTTTCTACAACGCTCGTCATCGCGGCAACAACACCATCAGGACGCGCGCTGGAGGTTCTCCCTCTTTAGAGCCTGTCCCGATATTTATATGTCGGGAGGAGTTAGAGGGGTGCGGGAAGGCGGAAGGAGATGCGATGTGGTATGGATTACAAATCCATGGATGAAAGACTTCCGGATTACAAATCCGAAAGAGCGAGGTTTGATATTGTTTTTCATTATACAAAAGATCGGTGGTTATTCCGTGGCATGCCCATGCATGGTATTTCAATTACAATTTGTGGTTGCCACGGTGGGCAATGGGCGTGCAAAACCCGGGGTTGGCACCCCGGGCTATTCATGTTGTACCCTTTCAGGGTAAAATGGAAGTAACCCGTTAACCCTGTAACCCGTTAACCCTGTAACCCGTTAACCCAGCAACCCGTTAACCACGGTTCAACCAACCAATTAACCCACGAACCCGGTACCTGGGTAACCGTAAAAATGGTTTAAAATGCTACTTCCTGTTCTACGAATTCCACTTCACCGCCAAGGGTTTCTTTGATATCTTTCTTTTTGGGTTTGCCGCCATAGCCGATATAACCGCCGGTGGTGGCACGGGCTTCAAGGATGTTGTTTACAATTACCTTAGCAATGCCTTTGGTGTTGGCTTTTACGTATGTGTCTTTGCAATCCAGATCGTAAGCCGAGTAGGTGGCTCCCTGGGCTACTTCCACCACCTGTGATTTGGTGTATCCGTCTACACCGATAATGCTGCCCTGTGTAACACTGGCATCAATTGACTCTACATCTACATCAATGTAAATGTTACCACCGGTATTTGCTTTTAGGGTGAGTTTATCACCGGTAAATAATTCTTCCGACATAATATCGGCAGAACCACCGGCAACCATTCGCCTTAGCTTTTTATAGGTTACGGTTACAGTTACCTTATCCGCAGCTTTAAAAAGCTCAGACGTAAGCCTTATTTTCAGTGCCATCTCATCCACCTCAGTAGTAACATTTGAAAGGGGGATATTACTTTCGCTTTCAATTTTAATTTCTACTTTTTCCTTATCTCCTTCAACGAGTATTACACTCATGTTGCCAAATGCATTTACAGCATCAAAAGGTTTCAATTCGCGGTTTTCAAATTTCTGGGCATGTGTTACGGTTAGCAAAAGGCTTAAACTTACAAAAAGAAAAATTATCTTTTTCATGAGATTAAATTTTTATGATAATTGTGTATTAGCTTACATATATTTTCTTAAAACCAGTTCTTTCGGTAATTCAGTATAGCAAATGTTTATTGCTCACCCCAATGTTACGTTGGCAGCTTCAAAAAGGATACCAATTATAATATCATGATCTGTTTTTCCCGGAAATATTTTGATCTTTTTTGTAAAGTGCAGCTGTTTCTTTAATGCTTTGGTCGATAGGAATAAAATTTCTGTTCAGCTGTTTGCTGATTTTGGCATTTGAATAGTAGTTTTTATTTTGCCCGGCGCGAAATAGGGGCAATGTTATCTTTCTCTTTTTACCGGTAGCTTTGCTGCGGAACCAGTCAGCACCTGCTGCCAGTTTTCCCATGAGCGGACTGGCTTTAATGTTGGGAGGGTTTGTTCCCAGCGCTTCCGAGATAAGCGCTGCCAGCTCGCGAAATGGCATGCTGCCTGCATCCAGGATGAAGCGTTCGCCAGAAATGTCACTCTGCATAAGGCTTATCATCATGCCAGCCACATCACGCACATCTACATAGCCATTTATTCCCGGGGTATAAAACTTTAAGCCCCCGGCAATGGTGCCAAAAAGTGCCGAACTACCCTTATGCCAGAATCCGGGCCCGAGCACCACCGAAGGGTTTACGATAATTCCTGAGAGACCTTCGGTAAATCCCCGCCAGACTTCCATTTCAGCCAAAAACTTTGTTCCGGCATATCCCTTCTCTCCGGCAATGGATTCCCACAGGTTATCCTCATGCACAGGCACTCCGTTTACAGGTTTTCCGAGCGCCGCTACGGAACTGACGTAACAAAGTCTTGTCTTGTTTTGTTCCAGGCATTGGTTAACCACATTGGCCGTGCCGGCAATATTTATTTCAGCCATTTGTTTTTTATCGGCAGGATCGAAGGAAACCATTGCGGCAGCATGGTACACCTGCGTTGCACCATGCATGGCTTCGGCGAGGGAAACAGGATTACAGATGTCGCCTTCCTTCCAGTTAATGGTATTAAAGAGCGTTTCGGCCTGTTTGCTGTAATAGCTGAAGACATTTTTTACGGCTGCAGTGTCGGCGTTCTTGCGTTTCAACGCCACCACTTCTTTACCCGCTGCTGCCAGTGCATATAAAAGATGTGACCCGATAAGTCCTGTGCCTCCCGTTACAAATATCATAGCAATGGCATTAAAAAAATTTTCATTTCAGTAGCGCGATTAAAAAAACAATGACAAAGCCGGTGAGATAGCCTGTGTAAACCTGGGCAGGTGTATGGCTTCCTGAATGCAGACGGGCGCTGCCGAGAAGGCCGGAAAGCAGAATAAAAATAATGAGCAGCAGGGTAAGGCTGGCTTCGGAACGTTCAATCAAAGCTGCGATAAGTCCTGTAACACCACCCAAACCAGCCATATGTGCGCTTATCTTCCAGAATACATTCACCAGCAATACCATAAAAACAGTAACAGCAGTGCCCAGGATAAATGTCTGAACCAGGGCGGGCATGCCGGTTCGCTGGGTTAAATAAAAGGCCAGGTAGTAAAAAAAAGCAGTAAATAAATAAGGGTAAAAGCGTTCTTTCCGGTTGTGCAGCGAGACACTGGAAATAATATTCCGGTAAAGAAAAAAGGGCAAAATGCTCAGGGGGAGAACTACTGTACAGAGAAAAACGATCAACATCACGAATTTTTTTCCCTCACCTGGCATGTAGGAGATATATGTTCCAGAATTGAGAATGATAAAAACCCCCAGCACTGGCATAAACAGAGGATGAAGAATATAAGTAAGCGCTTTTGAAAAGGATTTCCACATAAGGTGAAAAGGGACTAATTAGTTCAGGTTTTTACGCAGCCTTGCAACAGGAATATTCAATTGTTCGCGATACTTTGCCACGGTGCGCCGGGCAATCTGGTATCCTTTTTCTTTTAAAATAGCTGCCAGTTTATCATCAGTAAGTGGTTTTCGTTTTTCTTCGTTTTCAATACAGTTTTGAAGTATTTTCTTTATTTCGCGTGTAGAAACTTCTTCTCCGGTTTCGGTTTGCATTCCCTCTGAGAAAAAGTATTTCAAGGGAAAAATTCCAAAGTGTGTCTGCACGTATTTGCTGTTGGCTACCCGTGAAATGGTGCTGATATCCAAATCTGTAACTTCAGCAATATCTTTTAAGATCATGGGGCGCATTTTTGTTTCGTCGCCCTCAATAAAATATTCGCGCTGGTAATCAATGATGGCTTCCATGGTAAGCAGCAGTGTATTTTGCCTTTGCTTAATTGCATCAATAAACCATTTGGCAGAGTCAAGCTTTTGTTTTACAAAACTTACAGCTTCTTTTTGTTCTTTGCTCTGATTTTTACGGTTGTTTGAGTATTCCTTTAGCATGGTGCTGTAGGTGCGGCTAAGCCGTAATTCGGGAACATTCCGTCCGTTGAGCGAAAGCTGCAGCTCGTTGTCTTTGTAGTCCAGCAGAAAATCGGGCACAATTACTTCGCTGGAGCGGGTATGCTGATCGGTATAAGTAGTCCCTGGTTTAGGGTTCAGCCGGATTATCTCATTTATGGCATCCCGGAGTTCTTCCTCTTCAATGTTGAGGCGGTTGATGATTTTATCGTAATGCTTCCGCGTGAACTCATCAAAATGATTTTTTAATATGGTTCGCGCCAGTGCAATATCCGGATTTTGCTGGTCTTTTTTCCGTATTTGAATGAGCAGGCATTCCTGCAGATCGCGTGCACCCACACCTAAGGGTTCAAAGTCCTGGATAACCATCAGGATGTTGTAAAGCTCTTCTTCAGTTGTGCTTATATTTTGTGAAAATGCCAGGTCGTTTACAATGGCTTCCAGTTTTCTGCGCAGGTAGCCATCATCATCTATGTTTCCGATAAGGTATGAAGCCAGCATACGCTCGCGCTCGCTGAGTTTTCGCAGACCGAGTTGTGTTTCAAGGTTTTCGTGAAAAGAGGAACCTACAGAAAAAGGAATATCTTCTCGTTTATCGTCTTTTGAATAGTTGTTTACACTTAATTTATAAGAAGGAATATCTTCATCATTCATATAATCTTCAATACTAAACTCGTCCTGATCTTTGGGTTCATCAGTTTCGGTTTCTGCAGTATCGCCCTCCTGGCTGTCAAACTCATCTTTGTCAGCGCCTTCTTCCAGCACCGGATTTTCCTCCAGCTCTTTTTTTATTCTTTGCTCAAGCTGCATAGTAGGTATCTCCAGCAGCTTGATCATTTGAATTTGCTGTGGCGATAATTTTTGTAGCAGTTTCTGTTGTAAGCGTTGCTTAAGCATACATAAAAGGATTAAAATTCTGCATTTTTAGGTGTACGTGGAAATGGGATTACATCGCGGATGTTTGCCATGCCGGTTACAAAAAGCACAAGTCGTTCAAAGCCAAGTCCGAAACCACTGTGTGGTGCGCTTCCAAACCGGCGGGTATCCAGGTACCACCACATTTCCTCTTCCGGTATATTCATTTCTTTAATGCGGCTCTGCAACTTATCATAATTTTCCTCGCGTTGCGATCCGCCGATAATTTCACCGATTTTAGGGAATAAGACATCCATGGCCCTTACGGTTTTATTATCATCATTTTGTTTCATGTAAAAAGCTTTTATATCTCTCGGATAATCTGTTAATATAACAGGTTTGCGGAAATGCTGTTCAACAAGAAACCGCTCATGTTCACTTTGAAGGTCGACACCCCAGCTTACTGGAAATTCAAATTTCTTACCGGATTTTTCTAATATTTCTATGGCCTCGGTATAGCCCATGCGCTGAAACTTGTTATCAACAACAAAATTTAATCGCTTCACAAGCTCATTGTCATACATTTTCTGAAGAAATTCCAAATCATCCATACAGTTTTCCAATGCATATTTTATAAGATACTTTAGAAAATCTTCTGCCAGGTCCATATCGTCGTGGATATCATAAAAAGCCATTTCTGGTTCTATCATCCAGAACTCTGCAAGGTGGCGCGGGGTATTAGAGTTTTCGGCACGGAAGGTTGGTCCAAATGTGTAAACCTCTGATAAAGCCAGGGCTCCCAGTTCAGCTTCGAGCTGACCGGAAACGGTAAGATTGGTTTCCTTGCCAAAAAAATCTTCGTGGTAATCTACAGTACCTTCTTCGGTGCGTGGCATTTTGTCGGGGTTGAGCACGGAAACACGAAACATTTCCCCAGCTCCCTCGGCATCGGAGCCAGTAATGATGGGGGTATGAAGGTAATAAAATCCTTTATCGTTAAAATATTTGTGAATGGCGTATGCCAGGGAATGCCGTATACGCATTACAGCACCAAAAGTGTTGGTGCGGAACCGAAGATGGGCTATTTCTCTCAAAAACTCGAGGCTGTGCCCTTTTTTCTGCAACGGATAGCTTTCTGTATCAGCAGTGCCGTATACTTCAATAGACGAAGCAATTATTTCCACATCCTGCCCTTTACCCATTGATTTAACCAGTTTGCCTTCCACTGCCAGGCAACTACCAGTGGTAATGAGCCGGATGGTTTCCTCCGAAAAATTTGCCACCTCCACCACAACCTGTATGTTGTGTATGGTAGAACCGTCATTCAATGCTACAAAAGCAATATTTTTATTGCCCCGCCTTGTGCGCACCCATCCTTTTACAAGTACTTGTTCATCAATGTTGCTGCCACTCAGCAAAGCCTTTATTTTTGCTCTTTTCAGTTTTTCCATGCCTGGTTTAATCATATTTGTTTTACAAAAGTACAATTTTATGTAAGAATTGGTATAAGAATTGTTAGGAGTTGCGAAAAATTTCCGCAATATCACTGTTACACGCAGTCTTTCAGTGCATTACAAATCATTCCCTGTTGTAAATGTAGCGCTGCTGTTAATCAGCAGGAAGGAGTTCTTTCCAAATAAGTGCGCTGGCGCCCAGTACAGCAGCATTTTTATCTGTTAGTGCAGAAGGAAGCAGCTGTACTTTATTTTTAAAAATTTCAAG
>JBEPYD010000252.1:0-6383 GCA_041641575.1 Bacteroidales bacterium | reverse complement strand
TTCAACCTGCCATTGGTAAAAGTGCCAAAATGTGTAAGAATTTCTCTCTGGTTCGCATAAAGGAAAATATATCCATTGGATGCCGATGAAAGCTTTACCGCCTCTTCTAATCCATTGTAGAGCGTACGCTGTAGGGTCTCGGTTTTTTGCTGGGCTATGTGCAAAAGGCTCTCCAAACGCTCTTTGTGTAATAGTAAAGCCTTTTCATTTCTTTTTTCATTGGTAATATCCCTGAAAACAGCAACAATCCCTGTCTTGTCATAGGTAGGTGCTGACGAAACCTGCAGTATTTTATCCCTAAAAGCTACCTCAATATTTTCCATCACATTCCCAGTTAATCCAAACTCAACTACTGAGCGAACTTCATCACTCAATAAGCCTTCCTGAATCAACTGCTTAATAATATGAGTAAAATTAAGGCCTTTGACCTGCTTTAAATCCATATTAACCATGGAAAGTAAGCTCTCGTTTACCTCAAGAATTTTGCCATCGCTGGAGAGATAAAGAATTCCCTCTCCTACCCCTTCAAATATTTCAAGGAAACGGGCACGACTATCTTCAAGTACTTTTTGATATTTTGTTTGTTCTGATACGTCCTGAATAGTACCTATCAGCATGGTGGGTTTACCATTTTCGTCGAAAATCATCTCACCGATATCATGAAGGTTTCTTTCCTCTCCGTTTTTTTGATTGATAATGGTATAATTGAGATCAAACCGTTTTTGCCTGTTCAACATATTATCCGCACGATATTCTAAAAGTTTTTCCTTCTCCTCTGGATGTATCAAATTAATCCACCCATCCATCGTGCGGTCATAGCGCTCATCAATCCCAAAAATCTCATAAAGGATTTCCGAGCCTTTCCATATGCCTTCTTTCAGGTCAAAATTATAAGATCCAACCCTTGCAATTCGCTGGGCTTCTTTAAGGATATAGGCTTTTTCCCGGGCCTTCTGTTCGTTAATTATCCGCTCGCTTACATCATCAAATATAGTTACCAGTTCACCAGAAGGTAACTTAAAGATGAAATTTTCTCGCCATCCTTTGCGTACTTCATCTTCGTAATAAAAAGGATCTAACTTTTGAGGTTTCCCTGTACGAAAAACTTCCTGCATACCCTTAAATAAATCTGTCTGTGGCATGCCAGGAAACTGTTCACTTATTCTTTTTCCAATTACTTGCGCTCTGGCAACAGAAGTAATATTTTCAGCAGCTGCATTAAAATCGATAAAAGCAAAGTCTTTTCCATTTTCTACGGCCGCATATATCGCTACACCCGATGACATATGAGCAAAAATGGTGGAATAGAGAACTTCGTTTCGCTTTAATTTGTGTCGGATTTCGTACTCATCCTGTACATTTTTGGTGTTTATCACTATAGTTTCCCGGCCATTTTGGATAAACTTATCCATCACTTCTGATCTGACCCATAAATAGTAACCTTCTTTATGTTTTTGCCGGTATTCGAAAGCTTTCTGTTCTAAAAAGTCTTTCTTATTTTCTTTCACGAATTCCTGTGTAACACGCTCTTTATCTTCAGTATGAACATTCTGAAAAAGATCGATGGCTTTTAACTCCTTCTGGCTGAAGCCGAGCAACCTGCTGAAAGAAGGACTCATATAAGTGACCTTATAATCTTCAATAATAGTAATGGCATCAGAAGAATAGTTGGCAAGTAACTCATATTTTCGGATCGCTTCATCTTTCTCTTCTTTTTGTTTTTCTTCTTCAGTTATGTCACTGACAACGGAAAGCATAAGATCACGACGATTGTTCTTATAGATAAAGTCTATCCGTGAGACAACTTTACAAATGGTACCATCATTACGAACTACTTCAGCCATATGCTTTTCACCGGGTGTACCATTCCGGAAGACATGTTTATAGTCCTCTCTTGCCTGTCCGCGAAATGCTTCCGGGAAAATGATGCTAAAATCACTTCCGATTAATTCTTCGCGTGAATACCCATATATTTTACAAAACTGTTTATTTACATTTGTTATCATTCCTTCCTCATCTGAGGTAGCCATTCCATCCACCCCAATTTCCCAAATGGTCTGAAAAAGGCTCTCACTTTTCAATTGGTTTATTTCCGCTCTTTTACGCTTATCAATGTCACGGGTAACTCCAAT
Organism: Bacteroidales bacterium; assembly: GCA_041641575.1. Lineage (GTDB taxonomy): Bacteria > Bacteroidota > Bacteroidia > Bacteroidales > JBEPYD01 > JBEPYD01. Next base: position 4,251 of record JBEPYD010000252.1, on the reverse strand, counting down.
AATCCCAATGGGTACATTATTATCATAAATGAAATCTGTCTTAACTTCCACCCAGATGGTACTATCATCTGCTTTGTAAGCTTCCAGTTCTATTTCCACCGGCGTTTCAAGTTTATTATTGCGGGCCAAAACGTATTGTAACTTCTCCTCAAGGGTTTGCTTTATAGCACTGATGGTAGCTTCGGGAAAAATCCGGTTCAACTGCTGCTCATACCTTTCTTCCGGTGAAAAGCCAAACAATGAATGTGTGTAACCATTTACATAAATCAGGTTCAAATCCAAATCTGCCAGCCAAATGGCATCAGCAGCATGTTGCAGAATGGCTTCATATCTTTTCTCCTGGGGCAATAATTTTGCCTGGTTACCTAAAAACTCCGTAATATCAGTTAAAATTGCAAAATATCCGGCAATAGTGCCATCAACATTTTTTTTTGGAATTAATAATCCATCAAAAATGGCACGTTTTCCATTAGGATAAACAAAAAACTTCTTGTAATGTACTTCTTCTCCTTTTAATACACGTTTTATATGAGATTTGGCAGATTTATATGTTTCTTTTCCCAGAATATTACGCACTGATTTGCCTAAAAAGTTTTCTTTACGTATGTCAAAAAACTCTTCATATGCACGGTTTACCATTCGGTATACCTCTTTTCCATCGCAAAAAGAGATGAGATGGGGATAGCTATCAAAATCCGATTTGATAATATCCTCCACTGACGAAATATTTTCGATCTTATGTTCGATTTCATTCCGCTGAATTGATAACTGCTTAAAAAAATCTGATGTCTTACCCATACATGTTGAAATCAATAACTTTCAGTTGGATCCAAATATAGAATTTTAAAAAATGTCTAACAAGATTTATAAAATGATATATATCAATGAAAAAGAGCAGATTTTACAGGCTGTATTTGATTTAAATTCATAAATATCTGGAATTCTGATGATTTAATTATACATAGATACTTCACAGTACATCAAAATGTAATATTACGGGTGATGCGTTAATCTGGAAACAATCATATATAATAAATTGATATTATGATGTTTACATCAGGCATGTCTTATCCTGATTTAAACTACGAATTCACGAATACTTTGTTATTTATAGTGCAAGGTGCTACTTGTGTGCATCTAAGTAAGGCTTAAATAATGCCTTCCTGGTTAACGATTTTTACGCATCAACAGTAATAAAATATCATAAATCTTTTATTTGTATTAACAATTTAAATTATTTTAATTTGCATACTGTAGTAAAATAAAAAATTATAGAACCTATGCGTTTCCTTATTTATTGCCTTATCATTACTTTCATAAGTTGCACCCCACATCATTTTGAAGATGAAGCACACAAAATTTCTCAGAATGAAGATGTTATTCAAATAGAAGATGAAAATAATTTATTTGAATTGTATTTTCCAGCCTCAGATATTTTAAGGGTACATTTTTTTCCTGGAAAAGATACTTCCTCCCGCTCAGAAGCCTCATTTGCCATCGTATATGAAAAAGAAACAATGGTTGACGTTGGCATTGAGGAATATGAAGATTCGGCGATAATATCTACCAGTAAAATCCTGGTGAAGGTTCATAAAGAGCCCCTCCGCATTTCTTACTTTGATGTTGAAGGAAACCCGTTACTTGCCGGCCAGAATATCAGTACAGATACCACAGGTGAGAAAAAAATTACGTTTGCCACGCAGCAGCATGAACATTTCTATGGTATGGGTCAGAAATCTATTCCTGTAAACCGTCGTGGTTATGCATTCGATGTATATAACAAACACATTGGTGGTTATACAAAACCTTATGGCACACAACAGGTAAATATACCCTATGTATATACCAATACAGGCTATGGTATTCTTTTCGATAACCCCTGGCCAGGACATTTTGATTTGGCAAAAACCACAGAGGAGAATTGGAGTTACACAACTGAAGATGGCCCCATGCGTTTTTATATTGTTCAGGCCAAAGATGCACAGGGATTGCAGAAAAAATACTACGAACTTACCGGATACCCACCACTGCCTCCGAAGTGGGCACTTGGATTGCTCCAAAGTAAATGCGGCTATGAAAACGAGGATGTGGTAAATGAAGTTGTAAATGAATTTGAAGAGGAAAACCTTCCACTGGATGCGATAATTTTAGATGCCTACTGGTTTGGGGGATATAAAGAAGGATATCCGCATTACATGGGAAATTTTACATGGCTTGAATCCAATTTCCCTGATCCTGACGCATACCTGGGCCGAATGAAAGAAAAGGGAATAAACACCATTCTCATCAACGAACCCTACATCAATAAAGATTCCTATAACTACGATTTTCTTGCTGAAAAAGGTTGGCTGGTATCTAAAGAAGGTGAAGATGAGCCTTACCTGATCAGTCCCTACTGGGCGGGAGATGCTTCGCTTTTTGATATTACTCATCCGGAAGCGCAGGATTGGATGTGGAGTCAATTCCACCGGCTGATTTCACAAGGCGTTGATGGTTTGTGGATAGACCTTACCGAGCCTGAGCATCCTATTGAGGACGGTACCTTCTACTTGGGCTCCGACCGAAAAATACATAACATCTACAGTAATCTATTTGCTGAGGTTGTTTATGATGGTTACCGGAAGGATTTTCCTGATAAGCGCGTTTTTAATCTTACACGTGCCGGTTATTCAGGAATACAGCGTTTTGGGGCTATCAACTGGTCGGGTGATGCATCCAAAACATGGATAGCACTAAAATTACAAGTGCCGATGCTCATTGGCAGCGCCATGTCTGGCCTGCCGCATTATTCTTCAGATATTGGTGGTTTTACCAATGCACATGACCGCACCGATGGTCTGACCATATTTACTAATTTTGATGGCAAAGGTGTGCTTACTACTCCAGAGCTCTACACACGGTGGTTTCAGTTCGGGGTTTTCTCCCCCATGCTCAGACCTCATTCCGGAGAAGAACAATATTGTGAACCTTTTGCCCATGGTGCGCTTGCACTTGATATTACAGCAGAATACCTGAGGTGGCGGTATCGTTTATTACCCTATCTTTATACGTATGCATGGAAAACATCCACCACGAGTGAACAATTGATTAAACCGTTGTTTATGCAATTTGAAGATGAAAATGCTTATGGAAAGGACTACCAGTATATGTTTGGAGAATCTCTGATGGTTGCTCCGGTACTGGACGAAGGCGTTACTGAACTCGAGGTTTATTTCCCTGAATTAGCACCCGGGCAGAATTGGGTGGGCTTTTGGAATGATAGTGTATACCCATCAGGTTCAACAACTGCTGTCCATGCACCCCTTGAAACCATTCCTGTATTTGCGCTACAACCATCCATCATTCCATTGGCCCAGGTAACAAAACATGTGGGGGCATCACCGGATGATACACTTACATTAAGGGTTTACCCCGGAGGAAAGGCTGATTTTACCTTGTATGAAGATGATGGATTGTCTCGTGATTATGTTGATGGCGCCTTTGCTACTACGAAAGTAGAGATGGAGCAGAAAAATTCAGAAATAGAAATTATTATTCAACCCGCTGAAGGTAGTTTTAAAGGTTTGCCCAATGAAAGAACCTGGATTCTGGATCTTCACCTGGTAAAAAATGCTGGTATAGTTAAAGTAAACGGAAAAGAGATTAACAATTTCAAAATGAATGAAAATAACACCCTTACATTGACTGCTGCTTCGCCCACAAATAAACAAATGCTTGTAAGTATTCAGGATGTGGTGTTAACTACCGAATAGTAAAGTTTCTTTTCAGGCACTTTTGAGGACATCCTGAATAATTTGTTCCCAGGTATTAAAAGGAGTGATGAGCCACTCCTCATAGAAGGGTGTGATTTTAGTTAAATCTCCCTGAAGGAGGAAATATTTTTTTTTCACTCCTGCATGTCGCAATTCCGGTAGTACATTTTTTAATGTAAATTCATGCAAATGGGGTTGGATATCAAAATCTGTGTCCAGTTTATTGAATACAATATATTTTGGCTTAATGTAATGCACCAGTTCAATAAAAATTACAATTTTTTCTACATAAGAAACATCATCATGAATATTACTTTTTTTTACATGTAATTCCAGAATTTTTAAATCCTCATGGTTAGTTACTTCAATGCCTTTGTATGTCATATTAACGTGCCTGTATGCTGTTTGTCTTGTTGTTCTGTTTGTATGCTTACCTGTAAAATGATAATTATCATTTAAAAAGGTAATAAAAAACACCAAATTTAAATGCTTTAAGAGG
>JBEPYD010000251.1:0-6385 GCA_041641575.1 Bacteroidales bacterium | reverse complement strand
CCGGCACAAGAAGCCCGTTATATTCATGGCGAACAAGGAAAAGGATTCTGGACTTTTTATGGCGGTCACGATCCAGAGGATTACCGCCACCTCATTGGCGATCCGCCTACGGATTTGAATTTGCACCCGAATTCGCCGGGCTACCGTTTGATTTTAAATAACGTACTTTTCCCGGCAGCAAAAAAGAAGAAAAGGAAAACGTAAAATTCGGTAAATAGTATTTCTCCATAATAAAATAGCTCTGACACAGAGTATCAGAGCTATTTATATTTAAAAAAAAATCAAATTTTTAAGGTTGATCACCCGCTAAGCCTGTATAACGATACCCGACAAGTTGGTAAATAGTGCCGGGGTCATCAGAAAATTCAGCTTCAAAATAAATTTTATCAGTTGTTTGACCACTAGGTGAAGTAATCCCATCCGTGGTTATCTTTCCATTAGTAATAGTAACATCCACTTCATAATCATCAACATTACTATAAAGTCCGGTACCAGAGAAAGTCTGATCTGACGGGTTTATTGGACATTTTACTTTGAATACCCATGTGTGTTCATTATCGTCTATCCACATAAAATCTCCATCATTTGCAGATGTATTATAGGTGTTTATTTTATTAAATCCAAGACCATAAACATCAGCGCCATCAACCAAAAACTCTACATACCAGCTACCCATCATGTCTTCAGCAACTATACCACTTTCATCTGGAATGGACTCTACTTTTTCGCAGGAAACAAATGATATTGATAAAGCTAAAGCAAAAAACACATAGCTTAAATTTTTTAATATATTATATCTCATAATTTCAAATTTTTTAAATAATAATTAAAAAGTACACCCAGTTAACTCTTATTGTTGAGTCAAAGTAACTTCAAATACGTATCCAAAGCTCCATTCAGTTGTAAAATTGATAGTTTTAGTTGCGGGATCTACTGAAAAAGATGTCATTTCTAAAGCACCACCGAAAGCACCAACTCCAATAACATCATTATAAGTAAAATCATTGGCAGCAATGTCGTTGGCAGTAACCGTCATACCAGTTGCAGCATAATCAGGACCGTAACCATATTCGTGTTCGTACCAGCCACCAATTGCATCTGAAATTGCAAACACCCCATTCCCCATATCTCTAATAAGTATAGGGCCCAGATCAGTGGTAGAATAACCTGGAGTTCTGGTTAAAGAACTAGTATATTCTCCAGCAATACTTGTTGCGAAATCCCCATTACATGGAGGCCAATATACTTCGCGAAATGCGGTAGCGGGAATTGAATCAGCATTATAGGCAGAGTAAGAAACACTGTAAATATCAGGTCCATCAACAGTATTACCTCCAAAATATGTTCCAGATACGTTAGTAAATAATTCTATCTCATTTCCACCTGCAGATGCAACGGCACCGGGATCAGTATAGGAAGTGGCATCACAATCAAGCACTACATCACCACCTTCGAGCGTAATCAAAGGTAAGTAGGTTATTTCTGATGTAGCATCAACACCAAGAGCCTCAACACTGGGGTCACAGCTCGTCATAACCAATCCAAAGATTGGAATTATGTATATCAATAATTTTAATTTTTTCATCATTATATTTTTTTTAATTATCCCAAAATATATTATCTGTAATGATACGTTGTGCCGGAGCATTTGGGTTAAAACTCCTTTCTGTAGCCGGATATAGCCATGCTGAAGGAAATTCTCCACCTGGTAGTACTGATAACGGAGGAGTTTGCCAAATACCATCAGTAAACAGTCTGCTGCCAGGTCTGTCAAAACGGCGAGCTTCTATCCAACCTTCATCCTCTTGTGTTCCGTTCAATGATATCCATTTTTGAACACCTATCATATCCAATTTATCATCGAGCGGGTCAGAGCTATTATATCCCAGTGTGCTAATGTAATCTGTACCATCCAATCCCATATATGAGAAGTTAGAACTAACTGCGGTTTCGAAAGCGGCTGTTTCATCGTCATCAGTGCCATATCTTGCTGCTGCCTCTGCTCTTAAAAACCAGACTTCCCAGGGACTCATTAAGATTACAGGATTTGTTTCTCCGTATGCGTACTCGGAAGCCATACTATAATCAGATGCCGGAGCTGTAAAAGGTTCATCGTCTATAGTACCCTGGTCAATACCCCTTAAATTACCTTCAGAAGTTCCGGTTTCAGCTAGAGTATAAAGAGCAAATCTTCTTGGGTCATTAGCCTCTTGAAGTACATTTAATGTGGCATTACTTGCAAAGTAAAAATTACCTACTCCAAATTCAGCTCTTGCATACATTGGATTTTGGTCGCCTGAAGCACCTGTATAAGGTATAAATGGCATATCATCAACTGTTTCAATAAAACTACCGTTAGCCACAAGAGCTTTTATCGCAGCAGCTTGAGGTGCAACTTCTGATGTTCTCAAAAGTATTCTCAATTTTAGTGAATTTGCAAATTTAATCCATTTTGTGATGTTTCCCTGATAAATGAAATCATCATCTCCAACATCGCCTGCTGATAAAGCCAATTCTTCCAATGCCTCATCCAGCATGGTGACCAAAGCAGGATATACTGTAGTTTCAGCTGAATCATAACTAGGAGTCAAATTAGATCCATTCTCAATTGCACCGTTTAGAGCTTCAGTAAACGGAATGTCTCCGAAATGATCCACTAAACCTTGAAAAATATATGCTTTCAGAACTTTTGAAATTCCCCGGTAGGCTGCAGAACTACTATTTTTATCAATGTAATCTAAATCTGCAAGTGAGTTAGCATAAGCACGTTGCCAATAACCGTCATTATCGGTAGCTGCTTGCACAAAACGCTCCGGATTTCCTATGGCAACTCCAATGCCCCACGTATAGTATTGGCTCCACATGTACGAATCACCGTAATTCAGATCAGTATCGATAATATAACCCAGGAACCCTATGGATGAACTCAATACTTGAGCATCACCAGCGGTCGGGAATGTATTAGGGCTTACATTAACATCTTCCAAGCTGCACGAAACGCTGAGTGTTAATAGCAGAATTAAAATTATTTTAAATTTATTTTTCATAGTATATTTTTTTTAGAATGATAATAGTAAATTAACTCCCAGAGATCTGGATGAAGGTGTTTGAGTAGTTTCAATACCTTGAGCATTGCCTGTTAAAGCAGGACCATTTACTTCAGGATCGGCATACTTATTTTCACTAGGTAGCCAATACCAGAGGTTCTTACCATAAACACCCAATCTAGCGTTATCAACAAATGTTTTGTTTAAAAACTTCCTTGGTAAAGTATAACTTAGTTCAACTTCTCTTAATTTCAGATAACTTGCATCAATTAACTGAGTTATTACAGGTACATCGTAATTAGTGTACATTTCTTGCTCTGTAACCGGAATTGTGTTTTCAGAATAAGATCCGTCTTCATTTTCTATTACAGAGTTTGGTATAATGAAAGGTTGTCTGTTGTAAATTGTTGTATTGACGTTAGTACCGTTGAATTCAGTATTGTATTTTGTTTGAGATGCAAACTTACCTCCTTGTTTCATATCAAATAACATTCTGAACCCAAATCCTTTGTAAGTAGCATTCACGCCAAAGTTCATTAAATAATCAGGTTGGTAATTACCTAAATATTCATCATCATCAGGATAAACAGGGAAACCGGTATTAGCATCAACAATGACTTGACCTTCATCATTATACTTGAAATTATTACCTTTAAAGGTGCCAAATGGCAAGCCTTCTTTTGCAACCAAATCGACTGTGGTACCTGCAGCAAAACCAAAGGTGCCAATTGTTAATTCATCAAGTTCATCAGTGATTTTTTTAACTTCATTGTCATTTTTAGAATACGTGGCAAACATTTCAAAATCCAATCCGTTAACTACTGTATTTAACGGCCTGAGACTTAAAGTGAGTTCGTGCCCTTTATTAACCATTTCACCAATGTTTACCGCTGTTTGAGTATAGCCGGTAGATCGTGGCAAACTAACAACAACTATTTGATCTGCATGAACTGATTTGTAATAAGTATATGACAGGCTAACAATGTCTTTAAAGAAACCTAAATCAGTACCTACTTCGTAAGTTTCAGTTAATTCAGGTTTAAGACTTGGATTTCCTATCCTGTTTCCAAGGGTAAATCCGGGAACGCCAGCTTTAGGGAAGAATAATGCGTAATCTCCTAAGCCAACAATAGTCGGATTTCCTATAAAATATGAATCCAGCAAGTAAAGATCTGCATCTTTTCCGGTAGTTCCCCAACTTGCTCTTAGTTTACCCATGTTCAGAACATCATTTTCAATATTAAAAAGATCTGTAAATATCAGTGAGGTACCAACGGCTCCATACAGGAAGCTATTGTTGTCAGCCGGAAGTGTAGAAGACCAGTCATTTCTTATTGACAATTCTAAAAATGCGGCATTTTGGTAACCAATGGTTGCATTAGCTAACGCACCATATAGCATATATTTACTTTTGTATTGCTCAGAAGAAGGGGTTGCAACACTATTGGCTAAATTATATACGCCAGGTACAGTCAAGCCACCTACAGTGCTTCCTGTTAATGATTCAACTTTTCTTTGAAAAAAACTGTAACCAGCAGACGCATCGAGTGAAATATCTTCTCCAAAAGTCTTAGAATAATTGGCTATAGCCAAGGCATCAATATTTTCGGTTTTTTTAGCGTATCGGTTATAACCTCCCAATGATTCATGTTTAGTATTACGGGTTGCAACTTGTAAATTATCAGTCCAAACCAGTTGTTCGCTTGGAGTAAATGGAGGTGTCCATACGTCAGTGTTTGTATTCACTATATTACCACCAAAACGTCCTGTTATTGATAACTCTTCTAAAATTTCATAAGTTAGAGATGCATTTCCTAGCAAGTTGTCGATGTTGGCCTCATTACCATATTCATTTAATATATAATAAGGATTTACAGATGAATACGACCCCCAATATCCATCAATATCATGAAATGGACTGTTGTAATCTCTCAACTCGGTAAATGGAATGTTAATTGGAGATTGAACTGCCATGGCATAGGCATTGTTTCCTTCAAAGGCCCGAGATCCTTCTTGTACTGTATTTTGACGAACGTTAGCATAAGAGACTTTGAAATCTGACCGAAGTTTTTCACTTAGATTTGCCGAAGCATTAAAAGTAATATTGTTTCTATCATAATAGGTATTATCCAAAATACCGTCCTGACTGGTATTTCCATATGATGCAAAATAGGTAAAACCCTCTTTAGCACCGGAAATATTAAAGTTGTGGTTTTGGGTAAGACCGGTATTAAAGAAATCTTTTAATTGATTTTCGACGGCACTGTAAGGTCTTATCAGTGCTTCTAATGATCCATCTCCGTCTGAGTCTATCGGACTCGTCCAGGGCCTCACAACACCATCAAGCGCAGGACCCCACGACCAGTTTTCACCTGAATCAAAATGGGTATTATCATACCCTTGCCCAAATCTGTTTTGACGTTGCAAAAGAATAATGGCAGATTCCCTTGAATATGAACCGTTGTAATTAATCCTCATTTCTTTGCCTTTACTTCCTTTTTTTGTTGTGATCAAAACAACACCCGCGGCACCACGAGATCCATAAAGAGATGTAGCTGAAGGACCTTTAAGTACGGTAACAGATTCAATATCATTAGGATTCAGATCGTTAAACCTGTTCCCAAAATCAGAATAACCGGTAGTAGAAGCTTCGGCTCCTCCGGCAGTGGTTGAGTTATCAATAGCAATACCGTCGACCACTATTAGTGCATTGTTATTTCCTGTAAGAGAACTTTCCCCTCTCAGTACAATTCTTGTAGAAGCTCCAACAGATCCTGAACCGGTGGATAATTTCACACCTGCTGTTTTTCCCCTCAAACCTTCTAAAGCAGTTTTTGTTGGAGTGGATAACAGCTGCTCTGAATTTACTGTTTGGGTGGCGTAAACAACTTCACGAGCATTTCTATTGGTAACGCCAAGCGCAGTTACTACAACCTCATCGACACCAATTGTTTGAGGCTCCATTTCAACCGAAATGTTTGTCCTGCCTTCCAAAGCAACTTCCTGGGTAGCCATCCCAACGAAGCTAAACATAAGTGCTTCAGCATCGGTGGGTACCTTCAGCTCAAATTCACCATCAACGTTTGTTACAGTTCCAAGGGTTGTACCCTTCACAGAAACCGAGACTCCCGGAATTGGAGTGCCGTCCTCAGCCGAAGTAACCGTACCGGTTATAGTCTTCGTTTGAGCATTGGCAACTACATTTCCAATGAAAAGGAGAATCGACAAAAAAAGTGCAATCTTTTTCATAGAAATAGTTTTAAATTAAAAAATTAAACAGCTTAAAAATGTTAAATGTATCCTAATCTTTTGAATTGAAATGAAGCTCCCCCAAGCCT
>JBEPYD010000250.1:0-6399 GCA_041641575.1 Bacteroidales bacterium | reverse complement strand
AACAAACAAAACAAAAATATTATGTACAAAAGGTACACTTACCAGCGTGATGGTATAAAGCGAAAAGGAAAAGAGCAATAAATTGCGGTACGATATTTTTCTCGACAACTTACCAAGCTGTGATGCCGTGATAGCAGCAAAAACAGACGTACCCGACATTACCAGCCCGATAATAAATACAGGGGATCCGAACCTGTTGCGCATAAGGAAAGGAAAATAAGTAAGAAAAGCACCATAAATGATGATGAAAAATGAAATGCTGCTCAAATACAACACAACAACCTTAAAACGCCCCATGCTGCGTAAAGTATTGCCAAGATACTGCTTCAGGTTGGTGCGATTCCGGGGCTCTTTGTTGTTCAGAAACCTCAGCACCGCCAGCCCAACAACTAAACCCAACAAAGGCAACAGAAAAGGATAATACCATGCTACTGCCGCCAGCGCACCCCCTACTGCCGGATATGCTGCAGTACCTATACTCAGCACGCTGCCATTATAACCCATGGCGGCACCTCTCCGGTGTCCGGAATAAAGATCGCCAATTAAGGTGACATTTAAAGAGCCGATGGAGGCTGCACCCACTCCTTGCAGAAAACGCATCCAAAGCAAAAACTGGAAATCACGGGCAAAAAAACAAGCAAAACCAGCAACGGCAAAAAGCATGAGTGCAGGAACCAGAATGGTTTTCCTGCCATAGCGATCGGCCAATACTCCCAAAAACGGCGTAAGAAATATTCCCGGCAAAGTAAAAACCGATATCAGGTAACCCACTTTTTGTGAACTGATGCCAAAGGTGTCGGCAATTTTAGGAAAAGCCGGCGTAATAGAAGCCACGCCCATTACCCCAATAAGTGTAATGGAAAAGATAAGGTAAAGGTTGTGGTCTTTGAGCAATGAAACAGGGCGTGAATCCGGTTGATTGATCATCTTACACTTTTTAACAAAGGTAGTATGTTTCCTATGAAAAATTAAGTATGGAGTGTACTTGTGCCTGGAATGTTTTTTATAATCATTTCAAATTAGAACTTACTAACTGATAGTGATTTTAATATTACTACATTTGATAGTAATAAAAATGATTATAAATGTTATCAAGAAGATTCTTTATAAAATCTTTATCTTTCTCTGGACTAGTCCTTCTCCTGCCTCCCTTCTTTCATAATTGCTCGCGAGATTCTGTTCAAAGATGGCGTGTATTTACAAATATGGAGGCAAAAACCGTTGAGGCACTTGCGGAGCAAATCATCCCGGCTGATGAATATGCAGGAGCTAAAGAAGCAGGTGTAGTAAATTTTATTGATAAACAATTAAATGGACCCTATGCCCGATACATTGATAATTATAAAAATGGTATTGAAGCAATAAACATAACCGCACAAAAAAAACATAATTTATTATTTGAAGAGCTGAATTTTAAAAATCAATATACTTTGATGCTGGAAATGGAAAATGGTACTTTGAGTGGTGAAGAATGGCAGCATATATCCACCACTCATTTCTTCAGGCTGATAAGAGATCACTCATTACAGGGTTATTATGGCAGTCCGCGACATGGCGGTAATAAAGATTACGTGAGCTATAGAATGATAGGGCTCGATTATCCTCATATTATCGGCCGAAATAAATATCTTACCTGATGGTGGCAAAAAAACATGTAAATGCAATTGTAGTGGGCGCTGGTGCCGGAGGAGGAGTGGTTGCCAAAGAATTAGCAGTGGCAGGGTTATCTGTAGTGCTTTTCGAAAGGGGCGGTTGGCCCAGTTATGACAAGCACAATAATGATGAGCTGATTTCACAACGTGTAACTGTACTGGGCAATGCCTTTGGCCCTGATAATGAGCGATACAGAAGAGTGATCGTGGATTTAAACGGCAACGAGAGGATTGTTCTGCCCAGTGAGGGAGGATATCATAACAATGCAGCCTGCGTAGGCTCAGGTACCGTTTCATATGGCGCCATGGCCTGGCGGTTTATGCCAGAGGATTTTAAAATGCGTTCAGTATACGGAGATGTGAAGGGGTCCACGCTTGAAGACTGGCCTGTCACTTATGAAGACCTTGAGCCTTATTATGAAAAAGCTGAATGGGAAATTGGGGTTGCAGGAGCAGATCATTTAAACCCTTTTGCACCTCCGCGAAAGAAACCCCATCCCATGCCTCCGTTTGAGTATAATAAAGAAGGACAACTATTGCGTAAAGCAGCTCCTAAACTGGGCCTTCACCCTTTTCCCATTCCTATGCTTCGGAATTCAATTCCTTACGGTGGAAGGCCAGCATGTATTCACATGCGCACCTGCGTGGGCTTTGCCTGTCCGGTAAATGCAAAATGTGGCACACAAAATACCGTTATACCTTTAGCCATGGAAACAGATAATTGTGAGTTAAGAACACAGTCAAAGGTAAGCAGGCTGCTCACAAATGAACAGGGGAGAATCACTGGCATAGAATATTATGATGCCGATGATAAATTACAAACACAAAATGCAGATCTGGTAATACTTGCAGCATCAGCTACAGAAACAGCCCGCTTATTGCTTAATTCAAAATCAAGAATTTATCCCCGTGGAATAGGAAACCGGCACGACTGGGTGGGAAGAAACCTTCAGGGGCATGCCTATTCAGGTGCTTACGGTATTATGGAAGAAGAAATTTTTGATGATGTTGGGGCCGGAGCAACGATTGCCTGCTGCGACTATAATCACCATAACCCTGGAATTATCGGGGGATCTATGATTGCTAACGAGTTTATCCGCATGCCATATCTTTTTACAGGTAAACGTCCTCCCGGCGCGCCTTCATGGGGAAAAGCCCATAAAGAATTCCAGCGTAATAATTATAAAAAGGTAATGGCAGCTATGGGACCTGTTCAGCAAATCCCTGTTTTTGATGCACGCGTGCAGGTGGATGAATCAATAAGGGATCACTGGAATATACCGGTAGCAAAAATTTCAGGATATAAACATCCGGAAGATATAAAAACGGGTACATTCATTGCACAAAAATCTGAAGAATGGTTAAAAGCTGCAGGCGCTAAGCAAACCTGGACCCATATTGCAGGTAAAGGTGTTGCTGGTGGTCAACACCAGGCAGGCACCTGCAGAATGGGAAACGACCCGAAAACTTCCGTGACAGATAAGTACGGCAGAGTGCACGATACGCCTAATTTATTTATTGCTGATGGAAGCCTTCACGTAACAAATGGTGGTTTTAATCCGGCATTAACCATCATGGCGCTGGGGTACTACGTAGGTGATTTTATTAAAAATGAATGGCATAAAGGCAATCATTTTAAAGGTAATCATTAAGATGACAAAAAAGATTATAATATTCTCACTTGTACTCCTTGTAGCTACTGTTGCCACCTCACTTGGGGTTTATACACACTGGACAAAAAAATCTCCGGCCAAAAGCTGTGCATCTTGCCATGAGATAGAAAACTCATTTACCCGCTGGGCAATGTCATCGCATCGTGATGTCAACTGCACCGCCTGCCATGGAACAGCACTAAGCAATGGATTTCACAGTATAGAGGAGAAGTCACGCATGTTTTTCCGGCATTTTACCCGCGAGAAAGACGACCCGGTAAAACTGACTGAAGCGCAAAACATAAAAATGATTGAAAATTGCCGGAAATGTCATGCAGATGAATTTAATAAATGGCATTCATCAGGACATTCGGCTACTTACGAAGCCATCTTTTTAAACGAGGAACAAAATAATCTTGAACAATTAAATTTCGACTGTCTGCGATGCCACGGAATGTTTTTTGAAGGAAATATCAGGGATTTAGTTGAACCGCTCGATACGGCAGGCCCCTGGCAATTGAAATTACCTCATAAAAAAGAAGACCCCACTATACCCTGTATGGCATGTCACCAAATTCATCAACAGGGAAATCTGGCTTTTACTCCTGATCACTCAAACCCGGAAAGCATCTTTTATACAAGACCAGAACGTAGATTTCAGGGAGGATTTTATGACAGGCATGAAGAGCGTTTTCTGCATGCCTCTATTCTGCCGGATGCTAAAATCTATCAATATAACAAACAACTGGAATGGAATAGCGACCCGGCGCAGCGCATGTGCATACAATGTCACGCACCGAATGCGATGCATGCCTCCGGATCAGAGGATGACAGGACACCGCGTGGTGTACACGAAGGATTAAGCTGCCGGAGTTGTCACCAGCTACATTCTAATGATGCCAGGGAAAGTTGCAGACAATGCCATCCTGCTATTTCTAATTGCAATCTTGATGTTGAGCAGATGAATACTACTTACAAAGACAAAAACAGCCCCAACAATATACATTTTGTTGAATGTGGAGATTGTCATAAATAAATAAAAATACAACAATAGAAAAAAACAGCCGGGGAAAATATTCTACCCCGGCTGCAGACCTCTCATTGTAAAATTTTATCTTTAAGAATTATTGCTGCATCAGCTTCAGCATCGTCTTCTTCTGATTCTCCTTTCAGATACTTATCCAGGAATGTAAGAATCTGACCGTAACCTTTAATTTCATTTTCTTTCTTTAAAAAACCGTGTCCTTCATCAGGAAAAACAACGTATTCAACCGGCACATCATTGGCTTGCATGGCTTCCACTATTTCATCAGATTCAACCTGCAATACACGGGGATCATTGGCGCCTTGCAACACCATAACCGGATTTTGAATGTTTTGTGCATGAAACAAAGGTGAGATATTGTAAAGTCTTATGGAATCTTCGGTATAAGGGTCTCCTAGTTCTTCGTACAGAGCTTCCCGAAATGACTCCCAATATGGGGGGATAGACTTAAGTGTTCGCAGCCAGTTGGTAACTCCAAAAATATTCACGCCTACTTCAAATTCTTCAGGTGCAAATGCCATGGCAGCCATGGTCATGTATCCGCCGTAGCTTCCTCCAATAATCCCGATTTTTTCATCGTCGATATAATCCTGCTCCTGCAGCCACTTTTTCCCCCATATGCAGTCCTTTAAATCCTTGTCGCCATGATTTCTGTCATCCATTTTGTAAAATGTTTTGCCATAGCCACTGCTGCCACGGTTATTTACGGCCAGAATTGCATAACCATTGTTCACCAGAAATTGAATTAACGAAAAGTAACCAACACGCGATTGCCCCCCTGGTCCGCCGTGCACCCATACCAGCGCCGGTACTTTATTATCAGCAGTAGCTGTTAATGGTTTGTAATAAATGGCGGGTATTTCCAAACCGTCAAAAGATTCATAACGCACCACTTCTGCCGAAACAAGGTAATCCGGATTTAAATCCGGGCTAAGCGTAGATGTTAATTTTTTAAGTTCTTCTGTTTTAAAATCATATACGTAAATATTGTTAGGCGCTTTGGATGTTCCTACCGTCAGACGTATTTTTTGTTCACTGTCGGCAAAACTTACCCCCACAATATTCCCATCTGGTATTTCCGGAAAATCAACCTGCGCACCGGTTTCCTGATTCAGCACCACAAGCTTTGTGCGGCCGTCTTCATTAATTCCAATTACCCTGTATGTTTCATTTTCACTCAGGTATGAGTACATAACATCCCAATCTGTTTCATAAACTACTTCACTTGTACCATCAGCAAGGTTGTATGATGCCAGGTAAGAAAATTCTTTTCCCACATCAGTGATATAAAAAAATGTGCTTCCATCGTCGCTAAATCCGGCGCTGCTGTAACTTCCTGCTTCGTCGGAAATTTCAGTCATTTCTCCGGTTTCTCTGTTAAACAGGAACAACTTATTTTCACTTGTAGTAATGGATTTTGTGAGTGCAAGAATATTTTCATCGTTTGATATACCGGAAATATCCAATCCTTCATCATTTTGGTAGATCATCTCACTGTTCCAGTCATCAATATTCATCCTGTAAAAATCAAAAAAGCGTGCATCACGAACATTTGAAATATAGTAAAAAGCATCATTAGATTCATTCCAGCCGCCAAAGCTTGCTTTTGCTTCTTCTCCTGGCGTGAGGTCAATAGTAGAATCTCCTTCTAATAGATAGATATGATCAATCTCATTTCCGCCTTTGTCGGCAGAATATAAAATACCACCACCGGGAACATAATCTATGGCAAAATACGATTCTGTATCAGAAAAAGTAATTCGCTTTTTTGAAGAATCTTCAATGTTTATTTCATATACATTAAAAATACCTGATTGGTCGCTGCTAACAAGAAGTTTGGTTTCATCTTCGGAGAAAGCGCCTCCACCTATGCGGGTGTTTTCATAAAACTGATCGATGGTGTACGTCTCAGTTTCAATTTTTCCCGGTTGTTGACATGCTGCAAAAGCAACAATGGCCAGAAATACCATAGCTTTTTTCATTTGTTTTTTCATTTCTGCAAAATTTAAAATTTGTAAATTAAAATAACCCTTAGGTAGAGTAAATGTAA
>JBEPYD010000249.1:0-6402 GCA_041641575.1 Bacteroidales bacterium | reverse complement strand
CACAATTTTGGGGTCAGCCGATGAAAGGTGAAATTCCTTGTGAATTACGGCTTCATCAGCCTTTACTTCTACAGCGATCTTACAAAATGTAACCTCTGAATATCCCCTGTCAAACTCGCGCATAATTCCTTCCGTGCCCTTGGTATATCCTGTAGCTACCACGAGGGTTTCCCTTACATTTAAATTTTTAAACGCTTCATGAATTCGTTCGTCAATGGTAAGTGCTTTTGAGTCGTCAAAACCGCTTAGATCAACCAGAGTGGCATTAATACCTGCATTTTTGATAATGTTAACAGAATTAAAAGCAGAATGAGATTCTCCGATGGAGGAAAGTATTTCCCTTACAGCCAAAAGTATGTTTTGCGGATTTACATAGCCTGAAGAAATCACGTCAGCCATGCTGCGTAAGTAATTTTTAGCATCATCAATGCGCTGTATAATAAATGCATCAGCTTCAGCTTTGTTTAAGCCTGTCTGCACAAAGCTCTCATTTATAGCAATTAATTTTACTTTAAGTTCATCGAGTGCTGAAATGTAATCCTCCCCTTCATGAAACTTCTTATAAATTCCAGGTTCACCAGTTTTTTTATGTTCAAGCAGCCAATTGGTTACATTGCTGTATGCCGATACCACAAAAATCCTGTTGTAGTATTCGCCTTTGTTTCTTTTGCCAATAATGATATTCTTTAGCACTTCGTCGAATTTTGACATTGAGGTGCCGCCTATCTTTTCTACTGTGAGCATCTGGTATAAATTATAATTACAAAAACAGCCTGCAAAGATAAAGAAGGAATAGTAATCGAGGTAATACTTGTTGCACGAATCTTAAAAAATCTATGGTCTGGCCTTACCTTTTGGTATCATGATAAGGTTCTGGTGTTTTATGTTCATGTCCGGAAGCCTTCCAATTGTGTCCGCTTTAATGTATTTTTCATCTTCAGGATGCACCAGGTATATGGCATTTGCATCAATATCTGAATTATGATGAATGATGCTGTTTTTTGCATCAGTCAGATAGTACATTATTTTGTAGCTGGTAATTCTTTTGCGGTAGTAATAATCATCAGGATTTTTTGAAGGCGGCCAGTAATAAAAAACCATATCTGATCCCGTTGTTCGGGCAAAAGCATAAGTATCGTGCTTTGTGACGTCCTCAACAGATTCATTATACCGATAGGGTAGTACAAACCAGTTAAAACCAATGCGTATCAGCAATAAAGCCACAACCAGCCATCCCAGGTAATATTTTTTTGCATTTAGCAAAATGAATGATGTTCCGATTAGAAAGATGCTCATTAACAGGCTTTTGGTTGTTAAAAAAGGAACATAATCCACAACATCTGAAAAAGCAGGGAACATCATACCAAAACCTATTATCAAAATTATAATAAAAAGAATTATCCGGAAGGATTTTCCTAAAGCAGGTTTATTTTCAGTGTGCTTTTGCAGAAGAAATAAGCCGATGACATTGCTGATTGGAACAAACATTAACAGATATCGTGCAAAGATTTCCGGCGATATCCAGTACACCCAAATATTGGATAGAAATATCAATACACCATATGATAAAAAGTTGTTCTGCTTAATCAATTGCCTGTTTTTTCGCCAAAGCAATAAAAGGAGAGGTAAGGTCCAGGGTAAAAAATGAAAAATGTATTCCAGGGGAAATGTGAAAAAGTGCAGCAAGGTTTCTCCGGGAGTGTTTTCAATAGGCGTGCGCATGGTTGATTCTGTCCACAATGTGCCAAATAGCTCCAGCAAGTCAATGTTATTGCGGTTGTGATAAGACAGATAATAGGCAAAAAAGAACAGCAGAAAAATAAAAAAAGATAATATATGCTTCCAACTAAATAATATCAGAAAACGCTTCCTCCAAATTACATAAGGGAGGAGGGTAAAACCGGTAAAAACGAGCGCAGGAAGGCCTTTTAAGAAATATGTAATGGTAGTAATACCCCAAACGGCAAGAAATAGCAATAGCCATTTATTTTTTTTACCAAAATGATAAATTAGCATGAAAATTAAAAAAACCAACCAGCTAAAAGTAATATCAATCAGTCCTTTCTGTGATTCGTAAAGCAATACCCGCCCGCAGGTGACAAATCCAAAAGCCGAGAGAAAAGCCACGTAGCTGTTAACATATCTGCGGAAGAACACAAATATGGTTGCTGCAAATGCCAGCAAACTTAGCACTACCGGAAAACGAATTACAAATTCACTTCCTGAATTAAAGATTTGCATGGAGGAGGCAACCATCCAATTAAATACCGGTGGCTTTTTCAGGTAAAGCTCTCCACCCATGGTTGGTGTAATGTAGTCCTGGCTTAAAATCATTTCTTTAGCCACTAATGCCCTTATGGAGGCATCTTCAATCAGGGGCATCAGACCCAGATTGATGAAAAGTGAGGGAAACAATAAAAGAATGGAAAAGAAGTAGATCAGCTTCGGATTATCAGAAATATTTCTCATCGTTTTACCGCCAAATTAGCTGCCAAAGATAAGAAAAAGAGATGCGACACAAGAATAAAATTACCTGTGTTAAAACTTACATGCTTTAATAATATTTTTACGTAGATATTTCCTGGTATTTATGATCATATAAAATTCATCAAGAATACCGAGTATCCGCTGTTTGTTTTCCTCGCTCAGATAGTCGCAGTTATGATACAGGTTGTAAACGTCAGATCTTCTGGCGTTAAATGTTTGTATCACCGGCTTAAGCTCCTTGCGTTTTTTACATACACCTTTATAATTTCTTTCAGGCATATAAGGCGCGTTTTTGGCTGTAGGCATTTCATACGGGGCGTTTATTATGCCTGCCCAATCAAAGTCATAAGGCACAGCCACAGGAATTAGCGACGGACTCTTTATCACCAGTACAATATTATGCTGTAGCGAAACAGCCCAGTCATTATTCATCATCATAAACTGGAAAAAGGAAAGATTTTTAAATTCTTTATCATTTACCTGCCTGGCAGAGATATTCTCTACTTCAATTACGCGACAGTTGTTTCGGTAGGCCATATCGTCTTTATCTTCAATAAAAAAGCCGGTGCGCTCATATATCAGGCTGTCATTATCAGTATTATGATATGTTACTTTTGCCAGCCGCACCTTAAAATGATATGGACTGAACATACTGTAAGCTTTATAAACCAGGTATTCCTGCACAACATACTGATCAAATTCTGAATCGGAGGTACGGCAGTGCGAAACAAATTTCAATTTTTTATCTCCTGCAAAAACTGATTCTGACCATCTGTCATCATCCTTTTGAATAAAAAGAGGTGGAAAGTCGCAATTATCAGGGTTTTTACGAAAACTTCCGCGTGCTTTAATTTTTACTTGCAGGCTATCCGGACCTACCTGTTCTTTCAAAGTAATCCAGGCGTCATGATAGGAAGGTTCTTTTCCAATATCATTTGTTAATGATTCAAATGAAAAATAGATGTCAAATTTTAGTATTTCTTCTTCCTGGTAAAGTGGAAGTACTTTGTCAGAAGCCTGAATACATGGAATGAATGTGAGAAAAAGTGAATATATAAAATACCGCATTGCTGTTGGTTTCGCTGTTCAAAAATTACCTAAAAATATAAAAATAATAGAAATACATTATTCATACCATTTTAAATAAAATTCAAAGAGTCAATAAGGTTCGTCTTTTTTTTGCGGGAATTCATTTTAGAAGAAAACGTACGGATATGGTCATTATTTTTTAAAAGCGTACACTTTATTCTTTGAAATTCAAAATAGTATGCCCAAGAAAACCCGGGTGGTTAATAAGTAAAACATTGCAAAGCCATTAGAAGCTCAGATTACTTATGTAAATGATTATTCTTATGGCAATTGTAACAAAGAAGTTGGTCTTTTCCAGTAACTACTAAATAAAACTTTTTTATTCTTAATTATTCTCCTTTTATCGAATGAGAATGAACAATTTAGTAATTTTTAAGTTTTATAGGCCATAAGGTTTATCCTTGTTTCCTCATTTAGATTTAGAAAAATAATTTATATTTACTCTAAATTAAAATAACAATTCCTCTATGATTAAAAAAGTACTTGTAGCTAACCGCGGTGAGATAGCTGTTCGTGTAATGCGTTCCTGCCGGGAGTTAGGTATTAAAACTGTGGCTGTCTATTCCGAAGCCGACAGAAAAGCCATGCATGTAAGGTATGCTGATGAAGCCTATCCCATAGGCCCTTCTCCCAGTAATGAGAGCTACCTGGTGATTGATAAAATTATGAAAGTGGCAAAACGATCCGGAACTGATGCCATTCATCCCGGGTACGGGTTTCTGTCTGAAAATGCTGAGTTTGCCAAACGTGTGCGCAAGGATGGCCTTATTTTTATTGGTCCTTCGTCCCACGCCATTACAACTATGGGTGATAAAATAACGGCTCGCCGCACCATGATAGAAGCGGGAGTGCCTGTAGTTCCTGGCACAAAGCAGAAGCTTGAAACGGAAGCCGATCTGAAAAAAATTACAGATGATATCGGACTTCCGGTAATGATAAAGGCTTCAGCCGGTGGGGGAGGAAAAGGCATGCGCATGGTGAAAAATGCTGATGATCTGTTGCCGGCACTCAGGGCTGCGCGCTCTGAAGCTTTGAATGCCTTTGGCGATGATTCTGTTTATATAGAAAAATACATTGAAAACCCACACCATATAGAATTTCAAATTCTTGCCGATAAAATGGGCAACGTAATACACTTATGTGAGCGGGAATGTTCTATTCAACGTAGGCATCAAAAACTTATTGAAGAAACCCCTTCGCCATTAATGACTCCCGAACTACGGGAGAAAATGGGAAATGCAGCCGTAGCTGCTGCAAAGGCCGTTGATTATGAGGGTGCCGGCACCATAGAATTTTTGGTTGACAATGACCATAATTACTACTTCCTGGAAATGAATACCCGTTTGCAGGTGGAGCATCCTATTACAGAAAGGGTTATTGGAATTGACCTTGTAAAAGAGCAAATACGCATTGCCGATGGCGAAAAAGTATGTTTTGAACAGCATGAGGTTCACCAGAGCGGTCATGCCATAGAATGCCGCATATATGCTGAAGATCCTGATAACAATTTTATGCCTTCACCCGGTTTAATCCGCCGGATAAGTGAACCTACCGGCCTGGGAGTGAGAACAGATGGTTATGTATATGAAGGTTACGAAATACCGCTTTATTACGATCCTATGATATCCAAACTGATTGTGTGGGGGCGTATCCGTGAAGATGCAATTAACCGGATGAAGCGTGCACTATATGAATACAAGATATCAGGTGTGAAAACTTCTATCAAGTTTTTGGAAAAAATTATGGATACCAAAGAGTTCCATGATGGTAATTATGATACCCACTTTATTGAGCGTAATTTTGATGAGCTGATGGAAGAAAAAAACAAATGTGATACGCGCTGCCAGGATATTGCTATCATAACTACATTTATTGATTATAAGAAGAAACTGGAAAAAATTAAACCTAAATTTAATGGTGCTGCCTTGGCTAGTAAGCCTTCCGGCTGGAAAGAATTCGGCAGGAAAAAAGCCTCACTGCGCATCTGATAAAATTTTCTGAAAAAAATATAACTATGGATTTTGAAATAAAATTAGACAACCGGCTTTCAAAAGTTAAACTTTTAAAGCAGGAGAATAACCGTCATGTGGTGAAGGTTGACGACCGTAAATACGACCTTGACATAACCATGCTGGAAGAAGATGTATATTCCATTCTTTACAATGGAAAATCTTATACTGTTGAACTTGTTGAGGGGGAAACAAATAAAAATTATATTGTAAACACCCTTTACCACACTTTTGATGCTGAAGTTGTTGATGCTGAAAGCCGGTACATGCAAAGCAGAAACCAGGGTACTGCCGGTGATGCTGCAAAAGTAATTGCTTCACCCATGCCGGGGAAGGTGATGAAAATATTGGTTAAGCCCGGTGATGAGGTAAAACAGGGCCAGGCTTTGATAGTAGTTTCTGCCATGAAAATGGAAAGTGAATACAAAGCCGGCACCGATGGCATAATAAAAGAAATACCTGTAAAAGAGAATGATACGGTGGCAGCCAACCAAACCCTTGTTATACTGGAATAAGAATAATATTTTAAAAAATAAAACGATAAAAGTAAAATTATGGCTCCTTTGGAAGATATTTTTAAAAAATTTGAGGTTAAGAATAAAGCAGCAGAGCTTGGTGGAGGAAAAGAGCGGATTGAGCGGCAACATGCAGCTGATAAAAAAACAGCGCGTGAGCGTATCAATGACCTTTTGGATCCCGGAACATTTGTTGAGCTGGATAAGCTAGTTACCCACCGTAGCAGTGATTTTGGTATGGAGAATAATAAAATTCCGGGTGATGGAATGGTAACCGGATATGGTAAAATTGAGGGACGGAT
>JBEPYD010000248.1:0-6436 GCA_041641575.1 Bacteroidales bacterium | reverse complement strand
CCTCAAACAAATAAGTAACAGGACGGTACTCCCGAAAACAGACCTCCAGTAATTTAAGTGTCTTTTTGGCCAATATTGTATAGCGATATTTTTTTACCCTTTGATTGTCTGATCCTTACCTGCATACGGCCCCGTAAAATATCTTCGGGCTTTAAGTATTTAACCTCGCCAACACGCAATCCGGCATATTGTGCCCAATCTCTTCCTGGTTCCATAAATTTGATAAAATTGTTTGATTAAAATTATGCAGAAAACAAGTAATAACCGTTTTATTAAACGTTTTTAAACGTTTAAAAACGTTTAATAATACGGATAATGATAAGATGAAAAGCTTCAAATCATCCCAACTATGTGGCCTAATAGTATGTTTATCAGCCAATACTGCTGCAGAATTAAAAAAGGAGAGAAAGCAGACCCATAAATTTTTTTGAAAAACAGACAAGGTTCAATATTTCCCCGGGTTGAAGAAGTGGGTACATGAATTGGAGCCAATTCAATAATGATTATGAATTACAGGGTTAAAGATACGCTTTGTTTGTTTTCCATTGTATATGAGCACCAATTTTTCCTGTAAACTCAGTGAAAAGCCAAGGCTAAAACGTCCTGCAATATTCAGGGCATTTCCTTCCGGTTACCTTTGAAGTTTTAGCAAACAGCTGCTTGTATTTTAAAAAGATTCAACTCCATTTATATAGCATAAATTCAATAAAACAATCACTGCTAACAATCATATTCCTTTAGAAAACACTTAAAAATGGTTCCCTCCCCTGGTGTGCTTTCCACCTTAATAAAACCATCGTTTTCCTCAATTAGGTTTTTAATAATGTACAGGCCAATGCCATTCCCTTCTGCTACTTCCGTTAAACGCTCAAAGGGTTTAAACAACCTGTTCATCTGGGTCTCCAGGTCAATTCCAATTCCGTTATCAGACACTTTTATTAACACATGTTCTTTATGTTTATGGCACGTAATGTGAATTTTAGGAACAACTTCCTTATGGGTGTATTTAATGGAATTTGTAACCAGGTTTTTAATGATGCTGTGCAGAAAACTCTCATTGTAACAAATGGTGGGAACATCTGAAAAATCGGTTTCAATAATGCCTCCGGAATTTTCCAGCCTGTTCTTTATTTCCTTCTGAATGTTATTCACTAATTGTTGTAAATCTATATCGGAAGCCTTTATCTGATCCGGAGATTGCGCTTGTATTACATCAAGTAAGCCGTCGGTAACTTTTTTTTGTCTTTCCACCATATCTTCCAGTCCGCGAAGGATTTTATCCCGCTTTTCAGGTTCATGAATTTTTTCCAATAACTCAAAAGCCAATTGCATATTGCCAATTGGGCCACGCAAGTCATGGGCAATTACCCGCACAAGGTTTTTGTGCAATTGGTTCATTCGCTCAAGTTTTTCATTTTTTTTCCTAAGCTCTTCATTGGTTCTTTCAAGTTCTACCTCTGCTATTTTCTGGTTATGGATATCTGTATTTGTGCCCAGCCAACGTATCACATCTCCTTCAGAGTCTCTTATGGGGGTGGCCCTGCCCAAAAACCAACGGTATTCCCCATTATATTTTCTCAGACGGTATTCAATTTCATATAATTCACCGGTTTTCAGAGAGTGGTTCCAGGTTTCCAAAGTACGTTGTATATCGTCCGGGTGATGGATGGGCTTGTCTTTCCATCCCCAACCCTCGGTACCTTCCAAACCATTTACATATTCATACCACCGCTGGTTGTAAAAAATAATATTTCCTTCTCTATCTGCTACAAAAGCCATCTGCGGCATGGCTTCGGCATATTCCTCGTACCAGTTTTTGCTCTTCTGCAGCATCTCTTCGTTCTTCTTCTGCTGGTGTATATCTATAACGGCACTAATATAACCCTCAAATTCACCATTGGCCGTAAACCTGGGATGCCCAAGTGCCAAATGCCACCGGTATTTTCCGCTGGCCATTCGTTTAAGCCTGTATAATAAACGAAAAGGTTTATTGGCAATATTGGCATCATCAAAAATCTTTTTGCATGTCTTTCTATCTTCAGGATGCAAAGCATCCAGCCATTTGTCGCCCATTGCATTATCGCCAGTTTGACCTGTGTATGTACGCCATTCTTTATTCACATATGAACAAAAGCCCTCAGGACAGGTAATCAAAAGCTTTACAGGAGTATTATCGATTACTTCCTTGTAAAAAAATACTTCCTTTGTATTTATCATCTGCTAAAAAATTGGTAGTGGTTTAAGCCTTGATTATTGAGCAGTATATTATCTGAAGGGATAACGATGAACGACTAATCATAAAGAGGAGAAAACCTGACTATTTAAAATTTGTTTAAAATTATAAAATATTAATAAAATAAAAAAAACGTTTTGAAATATTAATTATTATAAAGGATGTAATTCTCCGAATTTATTCAGATTTAATATTTAATTAATTTACAGTTGATGTATAACTATCGTTAACCAGGAATGTATTAATGAAGTTGATTGTTTAAATCAACTATAAGTATAAATCTATATTGCATCCTTATTTAGATCACTAAAATTAAACACTTTACGCTCCAGATAATTATTAAATAAATGATTAAAAACTGGAATATCAAGGTATTCTGGTTAAAAAAATACACCTTTGATGTAAACGGAGCACAAGATCTGTTTTTTGCATAAGATTGTTTCTGGATTAAAACATCAGTAGAATTTTAGAATGATAAGTAATGCTATCAGAAATACAGTACCACTATATTTTTTTATATTTCTGAAGAGCAGATAAAAATGGTACATGACCTTATATTTTCTTCAACTTTATGGTGAAAAAATGGTTATTCAAAAAAAATCTCTATTTAAATGAAATAATACCGCATTACATCACTTGAATATAACCTTACCATTAACCATGAATTTAAAAAAGTATCTCCACATAATGCTGCTTTTCATTTTTACCGTATTTTATTTGCAGTCGTGCATTTATAAAGATACCCAAACGATTCCCAATATCATATTTGACACCGATATGGGCTCTGATTGTGATGATGCAGGCGCATTAGCGCTTTTGCATTACTATGAAAATCAGGGGAAAGCCAAAATCATCGGATGTGTCTATAGTTCGGGAAAAGTACCTTACGGCGCAGCCATAATAGAGGCTATTAATATTTATTATGGTAAACCCGAAATTCCGGTAGGGGCTGCACACGATACTCTTGTAGGCGACCCGGTAGATAAGATGTCTGCAGCAAAACTCGCGTTTGACGTTGCCGCCTTTAAGCACAAAATCATACATAACACGGATGCTCCGAACCAAACTTCTTTAAACCGAAAGCTTTTGAGTGAGGCTGAAGATAATAGTATTACCTATCTTACTGTGGGTCATACCAAGGGTCTTTATGATCTGCTTACTTCAAAGCCAGACCAAATTTCCAACCTGACCGGTTATGCGCTTGTACAACAAAAAATAAAAAAATGGGTTGCACTTGGTGCTCTTAATGCTGCAAATCAGGAAGGTTATTTTGCACGGGACTGGAATTTCGTGTTCAATGGCACTGCTCCATACACAAAATACCTGGTAGAAAATTTCCCTGTAGAAATTGTATTTATTGATGCAGGTACTGATATTTATACCGGTAAGTCGCTAATTGAAACTCCACCGGGAAATATAGTACGAACAATATACCGTGACTGGCTATGGAATGCATATCAAAAACCCATGGAATACCAACGCCCCAGCTGGGATTTGGCTGCCGTTTATTATGCTGTTGAAGGTACCGGGTTGTTTTTAGAATATGCAAAACCTGGCCGTCTGTTATTTGATCTTGAAAAAGGCAGCAAATGGCAACCTATGGAAAGACAATCAAATCATCGTTTCGTGCTACAAAAGCAAGATGTTAGCAGTTTATTTGAAGATTATCTGAATATACGGCTGGTGAAAGAATAAAACTATTAACAATTAAGATGTAAGATGAAAGTTGAATTCCGGTATAAAATTTCCTCCTATTTAAAGACTGTTCCTAAGCTAAACTCTTTGTGCTATAAAGTTTAAAACCAGGGGGTGAGAAATATAAGCCGCAGAATCTGCCTCAGGCGGATTGAGAATTTAGAATTAGAGCAACAAAACAGAAATCGAACATTTTAGAAGGAAACTTGAGAAGGGATAAAACATGGGAAGAAAACCATCTCCATTTTTATTATTCATAATGATTTTAAATGCAAATTATGGTGAACATTTTTGCATTTATTGCAATCTATCTTATAGCAGGAAATATTATTGTTTTAAATAAAAAACCATAAAAATGGAATACCGCAATTTAGGAAGATCAGGATTAAAAGTTTCCTCCCTTACCCTGGGCACCATGACTTTTGGTGGAAAAGATAAATTTGCCATGCTGGGCAACAGCGATGTAAAAGAAGCCCGTGAAATCATCGATCTGTGTCTTGACCATGGGGTAAACATGCTCGATACAGCCAACTTATATTCCTTTGGCGTATCAGAGGAAATTATTGGCGAAGTATTGAAAGGGAAACGTCCCAAAGACGTGCTTATTTCTTCAAAAGCCCGCATGCGGGTTGGTGAAGGGCCCAACGATGCCGGTTTTTCACGTCATCACCTGATCAGGGAATGCGAAAAAAGCCTTAAGCGGTTACAAACTGATGTAATTGATGTGTATTACATGCACGAATGGGACGGCCAAACGCCCCTCGAAGAAATGCTGGAAGCCCTTTCAACCCTTGTTCAGCAGGGGAAAATCCGCTACATTGGCTGCTCGAATTTCTCCGGATGGCATATTATGAAAGCCCTGGGAATTAGCAACGAGCGGAGGTTACCACGCTTTATAGCACAGCAAATTCACTACACGCCTGAAGCCCGTGAGGCTGAATATGAACTCCTTCCCATTGCCGTAGACCAGGGCGTTGGCGCTACTATATGGACCCCTTTGGCCGGAGGATTGCTATCCGGAAAATATACCCGCAACAGCAAACCTGAAGGTGAAACCCGCGTAAACCTTGGTCGGCAGGAGCCACCCATTCGTGATCAGGAACGCCTGTGGGATATCGTGGATGTACTGAATGATATTGCCAAAGCACATCAGGTTTCAGCCGCGCAGGTTACCCTTGCCTGGACTCTCTCCCGCCCCGGTGTAGCCTCTATCGTTATTGGCGGAAGAAAAATTGAACAGATTAAAGATAATCTTGGTGCGGCTTCCCTGGAGCTTTCACAGGAAGAAAAAAACCGCATCAATGAGGTGAGTGCATTGCCTGTAATATACCCCTACTGGCATCAGCGTGACTGGGCTAAGGATACTTTTTGTGAAGGAGACATGGCATTTTTTCATGATAAATTAGATAAATAAAGCTGCAAAATGGAAAAATTAAAAAACATCGGCTGGATAGGATTGGGTGCCATGGGCATACCTATGGCCTTAAACCTGCTGAAGGCCGGGTATAACCTTACCGTATACAACCGCACAAAAGAAAAAGAAAAAAAGTTGACAACGCAAGGCGCCCTACCTTCTGAATCACCGGGCTCTGTTATGGAAAGTAATGAGATTGTTATTGTAATGGTCTCAGATGATGAAGCTGTCCGGCAGATTTTTACCGGGATTGATGGCCTGCTATCCGCATCAACTCAGCAGAAAATTATCATTAATATGAGTACCGTTTCACCTGAAATCAGCGCTGAAATGGTGGATTTATGTAAAGAAAAAAATCACACTTATGTGGATGCACCGGTATCCGGAAGCGTAAAACAGGCGGAGGAAGCCAGCCTGGTGATATTAGCCGGAGGAGATAAGCAAGTCTTTGAGCAGACAAAACCCCTCTTGTCAGTGTTAGGTAAAAAAGTCATGCACTTAGGTGAAATAACTGCCGGAAATAAAACAAAACTTGCGGTAAATACCTTCCTTGCCATTGTTACACAAGGGCTGGCAGAAACGGTGCTTTTTGCTGAAAAAATGGGGATTGAAAGAAAACAAATACTTGAAGCTATTGGCAGTGGCGGACTAAGCAGCCCTTATACAGAAATTAAAAGTAAAGCCATAGAAAAAGATAATTATCCCGCTGCCTTTGCACTCAAACATATGGCAAAAGACCTGAGGCTTGCCACCGGGCAACATTTATCTTCACCTCTGGGTAAAGCAGCATTTAATACCTATGAAAATGCCAAAGAAAAATTAGGTGAGGAAGACGTAATGGCAGTGATTAAGGCCGTTCAGGCTTAAGTTTAACATCAAAAGATTCGAGAAAATGAAACAATATTATAGCATCATATTTTTTACAATTGCAATATTAAGTTTTGGCTGTGGAAATAACCCTGGCAAACAGCAGGCTGCATCAGAAAAAAGTGATACCACTGCAAAGTGGGATAAGTTATCCTCTCAGCATTTCCTCACCCTTCCGGAAGGATACAATACTCCTGATGGATTGGCCATGGCACCAGATGGAAACC
>JBEPYD010000247.1:0-6461 GCA_041641575.1 Bacteroidales bacterium | reverse complement strand
CTTTGCATCCGGTTTCTATGGATCAGCTTATCAATATTGCCGACACGGATAATATCATGCCTCCGAAAACCACGTGGTTTGAACCAAAATTACGCAGCGGACTGGTAATACACGCGTTAGATTAATAAATATAAAGCCCGTCCAAGGGCTTTTTTTGGCTTTATTTTTGATTATAAATCATTTGTATCTTTTATGAACTGCTTTATACATAAATAAATAGTAAAACAGGTGCGTATGCGATTGCTTTTTTATATCTTTTTATTTGGTCTTGCCACAATTCAAAATGTTTTGGCTCAAGAGTCTGAAAAGCGTTTTGCTGAGACCTCTGCAGTTCTCTACAATCAGTTTGAGCGGATGTACAGTCAAACGAATGAAAAGGCCAAACTTCTGATTAATGACAGCATTATAGCTACTCTAAAAGAAGAATTGACAGCGCCCGAAAGTTTTTTTTTCCGATACGATACACTTCGCAGAACTGGCAAAATATACTCTCCGGACGAATCTCTCAGAATTTTTACATGGAACATACCATTGCAGGATGGTTCGCACATGTTTTATGGAATTTTGCAATTTTATGATAAAAAATGGGATGCAAATAAAGTAATCGTTCTGGAGGATAACGGAAAGCCTTTGCCCGGCGACCCTGAAAAGAAAAGTCTACAGCCTGGGCAGTGGCTGGGAGCATTGTATTACCGGATTGTTCCTGTAAAAGTAGGCAGGGATATTTATTATACCTTGTTGGGTTTTATACCTAATAATTTATTCACATCAAAAAAAGTTATAGATGTGGTGTGGATTGATGAAAATGAGCTTGTGAAATTTGGATATCCAATATTTCAAATGAACCGTGAATTGAAACATCGTCTTATTTTTGAATATAATGCCCGGGTTTCCATGAACCTGGATTACCTGAGCGATCTTGAAATGATTGTGTATGATCATCTTGCTCCTGAGCGGTCATCATATAAGGGTGATTATGAATTTTACGGACCCGATGGCTCTTTTGACGGCCTTGTTTTTGACAAAAAAACTGATCACTGGCAGCTCAAAGAAGATGTAGACCTTCGCGCGCCAAAGCCGCCTGCCAACTAGGTATATGCCTTTGCCTTTTTACTTTCGTGATTTGCGGACCTAAGAGAATTACAGCATTTTTTTTGGCAGTATTTTTCGCTTCTCAATGACTATTTGTCAGAATCTGATGCATGGCATAACCTTTGTCAAAGTTGAAGCAAAATTCTGAAATGTTTAACCAAACAATCATAAAAAATGCATAAAGGTAAAATTGATGTAACAACGGAGAATATATTTCCAATAATTAAGAAATTTTTATACTCCGATCAGGAAATTTTCCTCCGCGAACTTATTTCCAACGCCATTGATGCCACTCAAAAATTACGTACACTTGCCTCCGTGGGTGATTATAAAAGCGAATTGGGAGATACCCGTGTACATGTGAACCTTGATAAAGAGCAGAAAACCATTACCATTTCAGACCATGGTATTGGTATGACAGCCGAAGAAGTTGAAAAATATATCAACCAGATTGCTTTTTCCAGTGCCGGCGAGTTTCTTGAAAAATATAAGGATAAAACCAGTGCTATTATTGGCCATTTTGGTTTGGGTTTCTATTCTTCATTTATGGTTGCATCCAAGGTTGAGGTGATCACAAAATCGTGGAAAGAAGGTAGCCAGGCCGTGAAGTGGTCATGTGACGGAAGTCCGGAATATACCCTTGAAGACATTAACAAGGATAATGTAGGTACAGATGTGGTATTGCACATTGATAATGAATCTGAAGAGTTTCTTGAAGAAAATAAAATCAATGAATTGCTCAACAAATACTGCAGGTTCTTGCCGGTTGAAATTGCTTTTGGTAAGAAGAAAGACTGGAAAGATGGCAAGGAAGTAGAGACTGAAGAAGAAAATGTAATAAATAATACAACACCTGCCTGGACCAAAAAACCTGCTGATCTTAAAGAGGAAGATTACAACAATTTCTACCGGGAACTATATCCCATGTCTGAAGATCCCCTGTTCAACATCCATTTAAATGTGGATTACCCTTTTAATCTCACGGGTATTCTTTATTTCCCTAAGATTAAAAACAATATTGAGATACAGAAAAACAAGATACAGCTTTATTCTAACCAGGTTTTCGTAACTGATTCTGTAGAAGGCATCGTTCCTGAATTCCTGACACTTTTGCATGGTGTAATTGATTCGCCTGATATTCCTCTGAACGTTTCAAGGAGCTATTTGCAAAGCGATTCAAATGTGAAAAAAATATCAAATCACATAACAAAAAAAGTTGCTGATCGACTTGCAGAGATTTTTGATGAGAATCGGAGTGATTTCGAGAAAAAATGGGACCACCTGAAAATTTTCATCACTTATGGAATGCTTACAGACGAGAAATTCTATGAAAGGGCTGAGAAATTTGCGCTGTTCAAAAATACAGATAACAAGTTCTTTACTTTCGAGGAATATAAAAAGATTATTGAGCCTAACCAAACGGATAAAAATAAAAAGCTCATCTACCTGTACACCACTGATGCAACTGATCAGTATAGCTTTATTGAATCAGCCAAGGCCAAAGGATACGACGTGCTTTTACTCGATGGCCAGTTAGATACTCATCTGGTAAACAATCTTGAACAGAAATTTACCGATGCAAGTTTTGTGCGCGTAGATGCTGATGTGGTTGATAAACTTATCGAGAAAGACGAAAAACGTGAATCTAAGCTTGCAGAGCATCATAAAGAAGAGCTTACCGATGTCTTTAAAAGCCAAACACCTGCTGATGCCAATTATTTGGTGACTTTTGAAAGCCTTAGTGAAACGGATAGCCCCGTGCTGATTACGCAGTCTGAGTTTATGCGCAGAATGAAAGATATGTCAGCCATGGGTGGTGGTGGCATGAACTTCTACGGAGAAATGCCGGATAGTTACAACCTTGTTGTAAACAGCAATCATCCTTTGATTGAAAAAGTGGCTGCCAAAAAAGATAAATCTGTGGGCGCAAAAGTTAATGCTGTAAAAGAGGAATTGAAGCCTTTGGAAGATGAGAGAGCCACGCTTGACAAACAAAAGGAAGGCAAAAAGGAAGAAGAAATTCCACAGGCTGATAAAGATAAACTCGAAGAGGTAAATAAGAAAATTCAGGAGCTTAACACTAAAAAATCTGATATTCTCAATGGCTTTGGAAAAAAGGAGAAGCTGGTAAAACAGTTAATTGACCTTGCATTACTTTCAAACAATATGCTGAAAGGCCAGGATCTGAACACCTTTGTTAAGCGTAGTGTTGAGTTAATCAAATAAGGAGTTTTTCATGATTGTTTAATAAAAAAGGCATTGCCATTACGGGTGATGCCTTTTTTCGTATCATGCGCCTGGCATGGTATATTTAAATGTTCAAACTCAAAGCCTGCTGTGCAAATCATGCTCGGCTTTTAAGAAATATATACAGCCAAATATTTTAGTATTTTTGAATTAAATATTGAGCGACAGCGTAAAAACCGGACTTTATAGACAAATACTATGTAGCGTTTATATAGTTATAATCCCTCAGCAGGGTAAAAAGAAAAAATTCACTTCTCATACCTGCCTTAATTCCGAGTTTCTTTTCCACAGCAGCCTTGGTTTTATCAGCAAGATGCATAGCATGCATGCTTTTCTTCGTTTTTTGAAGATGAAGCAGCACTTTCTTTATTGTTTTTATATCATCAAATGTAAGCTTTTTTGCTTCCGGATAAGTAATTGTATAATCTTCTGGTAATTTAACATAAACAGATTCCTGCATTCCAGTTTTTTTCATTCTTACCACGGTAGTATTGGCGGCCATATCCCCAAGTCTTTGACTTTTCTTGCTAAGAATTATTGTAATTAAACCTACTGCACCCAATAAAATGACCACATCAATTAACCGAAATACCCATCTCAAAAAATAAGGGATAAAATCAGCCTGAGATCCATCTGTTGTTATAACCCTTATGCTCATTATTCTTTTCCCCCATGTTTGTCCATTCATAGATATTTCGCTGACAAGAAAATAAAATGTCACAGGAAAAAGTAAAAAGAATAAATAAACATTCTGAGAGAATCCCACGAACATAGAAATAAATATAGCATACGTCCCTATAATGGCGTAGTCTATAATTCCGGCCACTATTCTTTCTCCAATGCTGGCAGTTACATGTTCAATAGCAACATTCTGTGTTGTATTAATTCTTAGGTTTTCCATTTTATTTCACTATTGGCATTTATGTGTTAAGATTTTTATTATCTTTCGAAAATCTTTATCTGATGTGGTGTATATGAACGAAATTCAATTTCTGCATAAAAATATGCAAAGATGGGAGGAATTTGAAAAGCTGCTCAACGCAAAACTTGCAACAGACCCTGATCATCTTTTTGAGCTTTACATTATCCTCAATGAAGATTTGGCCTATGCCAGAACATACTTTCCTGACTCCGAAGCCCTGGCATATTTAAACGCACTGACACAAAAAATTCATGCCATCATTTATAAAAACAAACCAGCGCAAGGTAATAAAATTGTTTATTTCTGGAAATATGAATTTCCATTACTGGTATATCACCGGAAAAAAGATGTATTTATTTCATTTCTGATTTTGTTGCTCTCAGCATTAATTGGCGTGGTATCTCATCAGAATGATGTGCGATTTGCAAGAATAATTATGGGCGATTCTTATGTGAATATGACGGAGGCTAATATTGCCAATAAAGATCCGCTTGCAGTTTACAAGAGCATGAACCAAATGGAAATGTTTCTGGGAATTAGTTTAAATAATATAAAGGTCTCCTTTCTGGCATTTGTTTTTGGAGTTTTTACACCTTTGGGCACAGCGTTTCTGCTTTTGCAAAATGGTGTAATGCTTGGCGCTTTTCACATGTTATTTGCACAAGAGAATCTGCTTACAGAAGCTTTTGCAACCATTTGGATACATGGAACACTGGAAATATTTGCCATAATAGTGGCCGGTGCAGCAGGGATTACAATGGGGAAAAGTATTATTTTCCCGGGCACTTACACCCGGGCTGTATCATTCAGGCAAGGAGCCGAAACTGGCGCTAAAATGGTGCTGGGACTGGTGCCGGTTTTTATTATTGCTGCATTTTTAGAGGGATTTATAACCAGACTCACCCATCTTCCGCTGAGCATCAGATTTTTGATCATTGCAGCTTCTGCTTTATCAATCGCATATTATTTTTATTATTATCCAAATAAACTAACTAAAAAAAATCATGGAACAGACAACCCTCATCAACTTTAAGCGTGAACGCGACTTTGGAGAAGTATTTAATGTCACATTTCAGTTTTTAAAGCAGGAATACAAGGGACTCGGCAGGTCTTTTGTTTTTTTTGTATTACCGGTGCTGCTTATTGCTGCCGTGTTAAATGTTTTTGTGGGTCTTGAACAGCAAAAAGTAGCGCTGGACCTTACCCAGATGGATCCTATGGCTGGCGGAAATCCTTTTGCTGCTGTAGGTTCAACATTCATTTATACGTTTTTTACCATATTGTTGTATTTAATTTCATTTGCTGTACTTAAATGTATGGTATATAGTTATATTAAATTGTATATAGAAAAAGGTCCGGGAGCATTCTCCACAGATGATGTCTGGTCCGGGATTACAAAAATATTTTTCCCTGTGTTAGGGACTTCCCTTCTTGTAGGCTTGCTTGTAGGAGTGGGATTTATACTTTGCGTGATACCGGGAATTTATGTAGGCGTATCACTAAGCCTGATTTATATGACTTTGATTTTTGAGCAGAATGGATTTGGAGATGCTTTTTCGAGATCTTTTAGACTTACCGCCAAAAAGTGGTGGGTTACATTCGGTTTAATCGTTGTATCCTACCTCATCATTTATGGGGTTACCCTGGTTTTTTCCATTCCGGGTATGATAATGGGTTTTGCAACCATGTTTGCCATGCAAAATCCTGATGAATTTACTGGCTTTTCCACAGGCTTTTATATTTACAGTAGTGTAATAAACCTGATTTCATATACCCTTTTTATTATTCCTACACTAGTAATTGCATTTCATTACTTTAGTATTGTTGAGGAGATAGACACTCCCACTTTAGAGCAAAATATTGATCAGATTTCATAAATTACCGGTAGGGTTGAGATTGCATTTTCTCGTACTCTTTTTGTTTTGTTTTAATACCCTTCGAAGCGAAGAGGCAGGGTCTTATCCATTGGCTGATTCTTCAATTGTTTCTGTTCCTGAAACAGAACAGGTACTTCTTGAGGAGTATCGCCAGGATAAGGCTTTTCAGTATCAACGTACATCTATCGATACTTTTAGTATTTGGATGAAATTGAAATCTTTGTTTCAGCGGTTTAGTGAAGATATTGCTTTTGTAATCGGAGGTTTACCGGTCTTGTTCAGGATATTGTTGTGGGGTGCTATTGTTATACTTTTGGTTATCG
>JBEPYD010000246.1:0-6465 GCA_041641575.1 Bacteroidales bacterium | reverse complement strand
TTTTTCCAAGTTGTCCTCCACCTAAAATTCCCAGTCGTAAATGCTGTATATCCATAAAATTTTCGAATAAAATTGTCTGATGTGAAGAATTAACAATCATGGGTAGTGATTGTTTTAATCACTTACACTGAAAATATGATTATCCGGGCCGGATATGTTTTATAGGGCAAAAGTATATAAATTATTGACCACAAAATGTGCATTCCTGAACAACAGCATCTTTCTTACTGGCAACTGCACAAAACAAGTTTTTTTTACTTCATACTTTTTCAAAATGACTTTCTACAAGGTATCTGAACCTTAAACATTTCCAATAATCCGTCTGCATTAAAAACAAATTAGCAGCTACTGAGGATTAAAATCAAAATACAGGGTTATCGTATAGGGTTTTGCCCGATGCTGATAACCCATAAATGTTTTTCTTCCCATAGGGCCGTGTTCTTCTGGTCTCTTGAATTTTGTTCCAATAGGGCTTATCCCGGAGAGGAAAGAAAGATTTCCTTTAGGAAATGCAGGACTGGTATTGTCATTTCCTGCCCCTTTGGGTTCTTCCGGGGTAAGCATGTGCAGGAATATTCCCGGTGTGGCACAGGTTACCGTAAAAGGTTGTTCTGTGTTTTTTACTTTCACCCAGTACAGGTTGCTGTGGTACCCTTTAAATTCAGGATACTCCCAGGATTCACCGGTAACGGCGTTGTTATAGTCTTTTTCCCACAGGTCAAAACGTGGCCCTCTCAAGCGGTTTTTCCATACGCGGTAAGGTCCGTCTCCCAGCCATTCCATTCCCTCAACCTTTTCTTCAGGATAGTTAAAGCTAATGCCATAAAAATCAAATTGCCCTTCATCCGTAAATGCAAAATCGCCCCGTAGAATGCCATTATTAAGTAAATTCCAGGTAGTGTTTAAGAACCTGCCTTCTCCTTTGTACCTTATATTTACCAGGATGCTGCTATCAGTTCTTACATAGTAAAGGGTATCGAGCTCCGGATTTTCATCGTTCAAAACAGGTCCGTTTTCTAAGGAAATAGGGTTTCCATTCGCAATCACTTTCTCCAGCAAGCCTGTTTGCTTATTGATGTATATTTCCGTACCTGAACTTTTAAGCACAAGCGTATTATCTCGTTCTGAAATATTTGCCTTCTCTGCCGTTATCTCTGATTCTTCCGCTGCAGTTATTTCTAAAGCTTTTACCCAGGGTGAGGTCACAGGAAAGCTCCATTTATATAATTTTCTGCCATGAGGGTCGTATGCCGTGAGGTATAATGCATCAAAATTTTGCCAGTTTTCCGGCAGCTGAAGGGTAAGTTTTCCCTTATTTCCGGGCTCCAGGGCAGGCCATTCCACTTTAACCGGCTCAATAACTGTTCCGGAAGCAGATTTAGAAACGTCAAACCTGGTAATTTCTGCTTTAAAGCTGCAGTCTTCCAGATTGGTGTAAAAATACCGGTTTTCCACCGGAATGGTGCCATCAAATTTATAACTGAGGATGATATCCGGGATATGAACCGGAGACCAAATTTCTTTGATGGTATAAAAACTGCCTTCTTTTTCCCGATAAGGGCCCACAATTCCATCAGGAGCATGATTGCCGTCGGTATCGAGCATTCCGTCTTTATCAGTACGTACTACGGCCTCATCGCTGAAAACCCATAAAAACATTCCGGCACTCAATGGATGATTTTGCATGATATTCCAGTGATCCTCCAGCCCAGCACCGTGCCCGCCATCATAAAGTCCATGAAGGAACTCCGTAGGGAAAAAAACATCGCTGCCATGGTAAAAAGTGCCTGCACCAAAATCATATGATTTATAATGCTGATTATCAATATTACGAAATATTTCCCATGGGTGTATTACCGGCCGGTTTTGTGGATCGTATTTTGCAAAATCATCATCCACGGCAGTATTGTTTCCTCCTTCATTGCCGTTATCCCAGATAACTATACTCGGATGGTTCACATCGCGCCTTACAATCTGTTTTACTAATCTTCTGGCTATATCTGTATCATAAGGCGGTTTTTGCCAGCCTGCCAGTTCATTCAGAACAAATAAGCCAATGGAATCACAGGCCTCGAGGAAATGTTTATCCGGAGGGTAATGTGACATACGTACCGCATTCATGTTCATATCCTTAATCAGGTTAATATCTGTTAAGGTGAAGGCTTCACTGGTTGTTCTTCCTGACGAAGGCCAGAAACTATGCCGGTTTACTCCTTGGAATTTTATTTTTTCACCATTGATGTAAATCCCATCATGCGCGACAAACTCCACGGTACGAAAGCCAAATTTTTCAGTTACCCGGTGAAGGGTTTCATCACCATTTGATAACTGAATCTCTACCTTATATAAATTGGGGTACTCCGGACTCCAGGTTTCAGGATTATTAACTTTGGTTGTAAGTACATAGGTATTATTCTTCTTTTCTGCCTCCACTGAAAATGGAC
Source organism: Bacteroidales bacterium (assembly GCA_041641575.1). GTDB lineage: Bacteria > Bacteroidota > Bacteroidia > Bacteroidales > JBEPYD01 > JBEPYD01. The sequence continues at coordinate 4,021 of JBEPYD010000246.1, read as the reverse complement.
TTCCGACTGGCGTGCCATCCAATTTTTTTATTTGTGCGGTTATTTTATCTGCCTTTTTAAGGGAAGAAGTGTAAACATCAATATAAAAATCACCATTGGCTTTGGCATCAATGGCTGTCCAGTCAATATTTTCCCGCGGTTTAACTTCCAGGTATACCGGCCTGAAAATCCCTCCGAATATCCAGTAATCAGCTTTACGTTCGGCAAGATTTACACTTTCATTGGCAGAATGCTTGCTTACTTTCACTTCAAGCAAATTCTCTTCTCCATAATCTACCAGCTCTGAAATATTATAGGAGAACTGATAGAAAGATCCCTGATGCAAAGGCCCGGCTGTTTTTTCATTTATTTTTACTTCAGTATCTGTCATTGAACCTTCAAAAACAATGGAAACTTCTTTGCCTTTCCAGGCGCGGGGAACATTAAAGGTATGCTTGTATAAACCCTGCTCCTTATGTACTTTTTCAGGAGTTTTATAATCATGTCCGTAATTGTAATTTCCAAATCCTTCCAGCTCCCAGTTTGAGGGCACCGGAATGGTAGTCCATTCACCACTTTTTCTGCCTTTGGTAACAAAAAATTCCCAGTCAACAGTGTTATCCTCTCCTGTACCAGATAAATGTTGAATTATAGTTTCCTGCGCCAAAGAAGAAAATAAAAAAAATTGAATCAGAATGTAGAATATACCTGCTCTTTTTATCATTATTTATGGTTTAAATTTCCGGCTAAAATAACAAGAAAACAGAAGATCCATCTTTCTTTATATCTCATCCTTTTATCTTTATGGTTTATATTTCAGCATTTATTGTTAATTTAAAACACGTATACAATGACATACCTGTTTTGGACTAACTCACAATTTTTATGTAAACTTGCAGGAAAAAATGGGAGTCATACGCATAGAAGAAATGGAGTTTTATGCCTATCACGGGCATTACCAGGAAGAGCAGATTGTGGGCAACAAGTTTCTGGTAGATTTGGAAATGCATACAGATACAGAAAAGGCAGCCCAAACAGACAATCTTAAAGATGCCCTTAATTACCAGGTGGCCTATAAACTGGTAAAAAATGAAATGGATTCAGCATCGCATCTGCTTGAGCATATTGGAGGCCGTATCCTTGATGCCCTTTACAAGGAATTTGGCGACGACCTTGAAAAGTGTAGTGTAAAGGTTTCCAAAATGAATCCACCCATGGGAGGCAAAATGAATTGCGTAAGTGTAACAGTTGAACGATAAGCATTGATGAAAGTAAACACGAAAATATGTCCCTCCTGCACAGGAGCATTTACCTGCACCGGCGATGAAGATTGCTGGTGCGAAGGAGTAAAATTGCACAAAAAAGCATTGGTTGAACTCATGGATAATTTTACCGATTGTATCTGCCCCCAATGCATGAAAAAATACGAAGCTAAGGAATAAGGTATGCTGGGAGACAAGTCCATTTACGAGAAATTGAAGGAACTGGACATCACCTTTGAATATTTTGAGCACCCTCCGGTAAATACCATAGCCGAAATGCTGCAACACTGGAAAAACCCTGAAGCCATGCATTGCAAGAATTTGTTTTTCAGGAACAACAAGGGTAAGAAACACTACCTGGTTGTATTTAAATATTCCCATACGCTAAACATCAAGGATTTAGAACAACGGCTTGGCCAGGGTAAGCTTTCTTTTGCTTCGGAAAAAAGACTATCAAGGTACCTGAACACCACTCCCGGATCTGTTTCTCCCCTGGGGCTGGTGAATGATACCGAAAATCATGTAAAAGTATTTCTTGATAAAAACCTGCGGCAAACAAATCTTATCAGCTTTCATCCCAACAACAACAGGGCTTCCTTAAGCCTGTTATTCAGTGATTTTGAAAGATATTTAGAGGCAACGGGCAATGCATTTGAATTTACAGAACTTTACAGCTAAGAAATTTCTATGGCTTACAAAAGCAAATATTTTCCGGACCCAACCCAAACTACTGAAGATGGTTTGCTGGCCATAGATTTGCCGCTTACGCAGGAAATATTGCTCGATGCATACCAATGTGGTGTTTTTCCGTGGTATTCCCCCGGTATGCCTACCCTATGGTGGTCTCCTGATCCTCGTTTTGTTCTATATCCGCACAAACTAAAAATATCCAAATCCCTGAGGCAAACCATACGCTCGCAAAAATTTTCAGTTACCTGGAATAAGGCTTTTGAGAGTGTGATGCGGTTTTGTGCCTACACCCCGCGCAAAGGAGAAGACGGCACATGGATTACTCCTGAAATGATTGACGCCTACACCACATTGCACCAGCATGGATTTGCTCACTCAGTAGAAGTGAGAATGGACCAACAATTGGTTGGCGGACTTTATGGCATTGCCATAGGCGGTGTGTTTTTTGGCGAATCAATGTTTCACCACCAGCGCGATGCTTCTAAAATAGCGCTGGTTGCCCTTACCGAAAAGCTGAAGGATGCCGGTTTTCATTTTATTGATGCACAGGTGCCTACTGACCATTTAAAATCATTGGGGGCTGAAGAAATACCCCGCAGCCGGTTTCTTAAAGAACTGGAAAAAGGCATCTCTTCCACGCCCACCATTGACTGGATGTCTGGCTAAACGCTATCCTCATGCACATATTTCACAAAAAGTGCATCTATACCGGTGGGTTCACCAAGTATGGTGATGATATCATGTTCCTTTAATTTTGTATTTCCGCGTGGGGTAAAAACCTGGTCGCCACGATGAATAAGGGCTACTAGGGTATTTTGTGGAAATGAAGTTTCCATTAGCTTCAGCCCGATAAGCTCACTCGTGCGACTTTCGCGGCTAAGATGAAGGGTGATAAACCGGTCGTTATGCAACATGTATTCTTTCACTTCCCGGTCATTTTCCAGTTTGGTGATGCTGTCGAGGAAGCCTTCGCGTTCCACAATATCCATCAGCCGGGATAAAAGCCGCAGGTGTTGTTTTGGAAAATTGGGGCTGTGCAGCAGGAAGAAGAAAACATTGATATCATCTTCCGACTCAATGCCGGATTTTGATACGGGTTTGTTTATTCCTTCCCGGTCTATGGCAATAATGAGTGCCGGATGGGAAATGTGCGCGATGCGGGCATGCAAAATAGATACCCGGGGGATAATTAACGCCGGGTCAATGTCGGTTACCTGCAGCAGGTTGTCCCGTATTTCCTGCATGTTGCCATCCAGATCTTTGGCAAAACGGGTGGCCACCTGGCTAATCAAAGCTTTAAAACTATTTACCTTGCCGGTAGTGAAAATCACTTTGCTCTTTACCACCAGTTCATCAAAAGGATCACCTTCGCGTAAGCCTTTTTCTTTCAGGATGTGCAGCATTTCGTTTTCAAGGTTTTTATCCTGGTGCCGACCGAGAAGTGCAAACCAGTGATAAATGGCTCCCTCACGCCGCACATGCCGGCGGGCATATAATTGGTACCACAAAAGAGAAATTGCAATAATGCCGGCGCTAAACAAGGCCGGTCCCCATCCCATGTAAATAATAAGGATACCGGAACTGACAATGCCAAATACCTGCATCCAGGGGTAAAGGGGCGAGTGATAGCCGGGATCGTAAGACTCAATTTTGCTGTTGCGCATTACGATTACAGCAAAATTGATGAGAATAAAGATAATGAGCTGGAAGGTGCTGGCTAATTTTGCTATTCCTTCTTCACTTACTGTAAGGATAATGAGCATGATGATGCCAGTGGTAAACAGGATGGAAGGAACAGGCGTATTGAACCTGCCGAGACGCGTAAAACGTGGGGGGAAAAGTCTGTCGCGGGCCATGGCCATGGGGTAGCGCGAGGCTGACATCAGTCCGCCATTCCCTGTAGAGGCAAAAGCTGAAATGGCTGCAATTACAATCAGAATAAGCCCTGCCTGCGGCGGAATCCATTTGAAAATTTTGCGTGCGGCATTTGTCACCGGGGTAAGATCGCTGGCCAGGTCCTGCATCGGGGTAACCGCAACAATAATAAAAATACCAAAAACATATATAAAGGTAGTGATGACAAGCGAAAG
>JBEPYD010000245.1:0-6489 GCA_041641575.1 Bacteroidales bacterium | reverse complement strand
GGAAAGGTCACTAATATGAATTAGTCCGTCTACTCCTTCTTCTATCTCTACGAATACACCAAAGTTAGTAAAATTTCTAACTTTTGCAGTATGTTTTGTTCCAAGCGCGTATTTTTCTTCAATTTTATCCCATGGATCTTCTTTTAATTGTTTAATGCCCAAGGACATTTTACGCTCTTCGCGATCCAGTGTTAAAATCTCGGCTTCAACTACATCACCTACGTTCAGGAATTCCTGAGCACTGCGCAAATGCTGCGACCAGGACATTTCAGAGACGTGGATCAAACCTTCCACACCAGGAGCAATCTCTACAAATGCACCGTAATCAGCCATTACTACAACTTTTCCTTTCAAGCGGTCTCCTACTTTGAGTTTTTCATCAAGAGAATCCCATGGATGTGCAGTTAACTGTTTCAATCCTAATGCGATACGTTTTTTAGCATCATCAAAGTCAAGGATAACCACATTTAATTTTTGGTCAAGCTCTACAATTTCTTCAGGATGATTAACGCGTCCCCATGAAAGATCTGTAATATGGATAAGGCCGTCAACACCACCAAGGTCAATAAATACACCGTAGGAAGTGATGTTTTTAACTGTTCCTTCAAGAACCTGACCTTTTTCAAGTTTAGAAATAATTTCTTTTTTCTGTTGCTCAAGTTCAGCTTCAATAAGTGCTTTATGCGAAACTACCACGTTTTTGTATTCCTGGTTAATTTTTACAACCTTGAATTCCATGGTTTTATCCACGTACATGTCGTAGTCACGGATAGGTTTCACATCAATTTGCGATCCGGGGAGGAAAGCTTCAATACCGAATACATCTACAATCATACCTCCTTTTGTGCGGCATTTGATGTATCCTTTAATAATTTCGTCTTTTTCAAGGGCTTCATTCACACGATCCCAGCTACGGAGTGCCCGTGCTTTTTTATGAGAGAGCACCAATTGGCCTTTTTTATCTTCCTGACTCTCCACGTATACTTCAACAGTATCACCGGCTTTGAGCTCAGGGTTGTAACGAAATTCATTCAAACTGACAACACCTTCAGATTTATAACCAATATTAACCACAACTTCACGTTTGGTCATACTGATTACAGTACCATCAACAACTTCGTTTTCTGCAATGGTACTTAAGGTTTTGTCATACATTTCTTCATACTCTGTGCGGGTACCGCCAGTAAATGAATCACCTTCTAAGGCATACTCATCCCAGTCAAAATCCTCAACCGGAGCAACATCTGTGGGGTTGTCAGGACTTACTTCCTGAGGTTGTTCAGGGGTGTCAGCAGGTTGAACATCTGCAGGTTCTTCAATTTTAACCTCATCTTTTTGTGCGGGGCCATCAGATTTCACTTCTTCTTTTGGAGCTTCAGCTTCCTCGCTACCGGCCTCTTGATTTTGGTTACTTTTTGTGTCCGGATTATCAGTAACTTCCGTTTGTGTGTTTTCCTGATTTTCCTGGTTCACTTTTTCGTTTTCTTGTTTGTCTGTCATTTAATAAAATTGATTAATAACTAATAAGTTAGACATTATATTGTTTGAATTGAGGTGCAAAAATAAAATATTCTACAGATAATTTCCTCTAATTTATAAAAAAAATACTTTTTATTACATTATAATTCAATAGAATACTACAATAGTCATTGAATAACGGGCTTACCTTACGTGTAAATTAAAGACTTATACATTTTTAGTGGTTTTATATTTAACAACACTTACCCCCCGGAAGTTTATTAATGCACTTTAAAAACACAACTTTTTATGTGCAAAAAAGTATAAGTATCTCAAAGATCTTTAGCCAAAATGCATAAAAAGCAGATACTATTTTTCATTATTTTAACTCTTTGTTTTCTTTGCTATAGCCAAACAAAGGAAGAACAAAATATAGCCCATGATATTCTTTTGTTTAGTACCGAAATAAAATGGCCCCAGGAATATAAAAATGAGGATTCAATTATTGTTGGTGTTTTGGACAGAGATAAAAGGCTTTCCGGATATATTGAGTACAAATTAAGAAATAAGATTATCAATGGAAAACCTGTAAAAGTTAAGTCATTTTTGGATGCTAATAGTGTTACTTACAGCCATATACTTATCGTCTCACGAGCCAGAAACAGGAAAATTGATAATGTTTTTGAGAAAATCAACTTTTACGGCACCCTGATAATCAGTGACCATGGTAAAGATGAAAAATACCTGATGATCGATTATACCAATGCAAAAAGGAGAGAGTTTGATATTTATCCGGAGAATATTTCCAGAGCAGGACTAAAAATGTCTCGCGAATTAGTTCAGTATGCCCAAAAAAAAATATCGATACAAGAATTATACTTCCTCTCGGAAAAGTCACTTAGCGAAAAGCAATTTGAACTCTTTGAACAATCATCCGAACTGAACGCACAAATAGAAGAACTGGATAGCCTTTACTCTGAAATTGTGCAAAAAAATAATATACTGGAAATACAGGAGCAAAATTTAACATTACAAACAGAAAAGATTGAGAGGGAAACGAACAGATTGAATATACTGAAGGGTGAGCTCCATACACAAAGATTATTACTTCTATTGTCAATAATCACGGGAATTTTGCTTTTAGGTGTGCTATTTTTGCTGGCATATAATTTCCGAATTAAAAAAAATGCCAATAAAATTCTAACCTTAAAAAATGCTGCTATTACCAGGCAAAAAACAGAACTGGAATATAAAAGCAAATTAATTACCGATAGCATAAATTATGCAAGCCGTATACAATCAGCAATACTAATTCCGGAAAAGGAACTGACGCAAGCTTTTACCAGAACTTTTATATTTTACTATCCGCGCGATATCGTAAGCGGAGATTTTTACTGGTACTCAAAAATAAATAACGGACATATTATAGCTTCCATAGACTGCACAGGCCATGGTGTTCCCGGAGCGCTAATGTCAATGATTGGCAATACTTTAATGAATCAGATAGTAAAGGAAAAAAACATAAAAGACCCTGCTGAGATACTAACAGCATTACATTATGGCATAATTGAATCATTGCACCAGGAGAAAAAGGAAATATATGCCCAGGATGGAATGGATGCTGCGGTTTTATTCGTTTCTGAAGACAAAAAAACAGGATTGTTCTGTGGTGCCAATCAATCCATATATCAGGTTAAAGAAAACCAGTTAAAGAGCTATGATGGGCATTTTATCACCCTGGGAGGGGTATCGAAATTTGTCCAAAAAAATGAATCTCAACTAAATCTGGAAAGCCAAAAAATTCATCTAGAAAAAAGTATGGTATATATGTTCTCTGACGGGTATATTGATCAGTTCGGTGGACCAAGAAACAAAAAATTCAACATCTCGCGTTTTAAATCTAAAATGATTGAAATTGCCGGTTTATCGGTTGAAAAACAGAGAGATGAATTACAAAAATCATTTTTGGAATGGAAAGGAGAAGAAATGCAAATTGATGACCTAATGGTAATAGGACTTAAGTTTTAAAGTATTAAAACCTGGCCTGCAGGGTGAAGAACTGCTTTTGATTATCTACCTTAAAAAAGTCATATTCCAGTTGTGAAGCGCTTTCTCTGGCAATGTCTATTAAACCCAAACCTGCACCACCCATATGCGTAACTTTCCCTTCCTTAAGGGTATGCTTATATAATTCCACAAGTTCTTCCTGGCTCATACTGTTTAATTTGTCCAAATGCTTTTGTAATGCAGGAACTTGCGCTGTTGAAATATAATTGCCTGTACTTATCTTAAATTTACCCTTTTCCTGACACATCACAAAGATACCACTTCTGTTTCCGTCCACTTTAAGGCTGTGTTTTCCTACATTTTGCAAAATTTCTACTAATAAATGAAACGTCTTTTTGCGCATCTTCTGCATCCGTGCCTGCTCGGTAATGGTATCTTCAATCATCTTTAGCACAGGCAGCACAGTTTCTTTAGCAAAATCACCTTTTTGCACAATTAAAACATCATGTTTGCTCATGAGCGCATGCAAGTTTCCAGCAAGGCTCAACGGCAATTCATGCTGTTTGGGTTGATTTTTTTCACTGGCACTGATGAGCTTGATCTGTAAATAGAAAAAAGAATGTGTATCATTTAATTTAATAAAATTATAATCAAGGCTTTGACCCGATCTGCGCGCCATTTCAATTAATCCCAGGCCAGCTCCTGTTTTTGAATCCTGCCGTTCACTGCCCAGAACTGACAGATATAAAATTTTTAATTCATCTTTGCCAAGTTTGTTAATTTGTTCCAGCTTTCTTTTTAACTCCGGAATTTCAGCATTATCTATCAAATTACCTGAAGTAATGAAAAAAGCCCGGCCAATGTTGCGTGTAACAAACAGTCCGGCTTTTTTATTTGCCTTTTTGGTAGGTTTATCACCATGCCGTACAATGTTTTGAAAACATTCTGCCATTAAAAAAGATACCCGGTTGCTCAGGTATACCGCTTCTCCCTTATTGTTAAGGTTGTATTCGCTCAGGTCAATAATGTGGTCGGTAATTTCATCATTGAAGGCACCCTGATAAAGAAAACTCAAATTATCGGGCTGTAACTTCTCAAAAAAATTATATACTATCTCAGACTTCATAATTTATTGACTATCAACCCATAATTGATTGTCAGGCTATATTTGAAAGTGACTATATCTTCTTGTAAACGTAAAATGATGTAATTGGTTATAAATTCTGACTAAATATTGGTTGCAAATAAACCCCAACCTCTCCGTTACGCTTGTTATAAAAAAGCTGATTTACAAAAGTAAACTGCACTTTTTATGGCTTCGTAAGCCTCGAATTTGTGATTTTCTTCTCAACCACTCGAGTTTTATTGCAAAACCAGAAAACTTCATATTGAAACATGTTTACAATAATGAAAAACTGTTATTTTTGTCTTCTTTTAAAAGCAGAAGGTAACCGTTATCGGATTACCCTAATCTAAAAGAAAAATATACCGGGTGAAAATAGCTAAAAATTCCTGAAAACCCGTTATCGTATACAATTTAGACTGTTTTCACATAAAGATAATGGAGATAATTATAGAAACCAGACTGTAATATAATGTTTTACTTTTTCGTTTTGGGATTACATTTCCGGGCATAATTTTAAAAATATGAAGCGAACCATAATTATATTAATAACTACACTACTACTGATAGCGGCCATTGTTGGAGGATTTTTTGCATATCGCATTTATGAAAATATATATATACCAAATGTAATAATTCCGGATAATGGCGAAGCACATTTATATATCCCTTCTGGCGCAGATTATCATGAGCTAACTGATAGCTTATTTGCATTAGGTGTTTTGGAAGATATAGATGGTTTCTTATGGCTCGCAGATAAAAAATCATTGGCAGATAATTTTTCCGGTGGACATTTTATTATACGCGATGGGATGTCTAACAATGAAATCATAAACACCATCAGATCCGGTCGGCAGGCACCGGTAAAAGTTGTATTTCATAACATACGTACTGTTGAAGAACTGGCAGGTATCATTAGTGATCAGCTTGAGCTGGATTCTATGGAGATGACAGCATTGCTAAACGATAACAATTATATTTCATCACTTGGATATACCAAAGAAACCATACCTGCACTGTTTATCCCAAATACGTACGAGTTTTACTGGACAACCAGTGCAGAAGAATTTATAGCAAGAATGCAAAAAGAACATGATCGTTTTTGGAATGAAACACGTTTGGAAAAAGCTAAAAGCACAGGCCTTTCACCTATTGAGATAAGTACGCTTGCTTCCATAATTGATGAAGAGACCAGCAAAAATGATGAAAAAGCTAAAATTGCAGGGGTCTACGTCAACCGCTTGCAGAGGGGAATTCCACTGCAAGCTGATCCTACCATAAAATTTGCATTGGGAGACCCGACAATAAAACGGGTTTTAAGCAGCTACCTTACCGTTGACTCCCCATACAATACTTATGAAAATGCAGGGTTGCCACCAGGTCCCATTCGTATTCCATCAATTGCTGCCATGGAAGCTGTTATAGATTACCAAAAACATGAATATTTATATTTCTGTGCGAAAGCTGATTTTTCAGGCTATCATGCATTTGCCAAAACACTGTCGCAACATTTACGTAATGCCAGAAAATATCAGCAGGCGTTAAACAAAAAAAGAATTTACAGGTAATAAATTAAAAAGAATTAAATTTTCATTTCAGAACACAGTCAGTTCAGTTTACCTGTATATATAAAAAATAATTCTTTCAGAATGCATAAAATAAAATTTGGAACCGATGGCTGGAGGGCAATAATAGCCAAAGATTTTACTGTTGATAATCTTGTACTCATTGCTTCTGCCACCGCCTCGTGGTTGGTACAAAAGCATAAGAACCCCTCTGTTATTATAGGTTATGACACCCGTTTCGGTGGGTGGTTATTTGCAGAAACAGTAGCAAAAGTTATGGGTATGAAAGGTGTGAAAGTATTTCTATGCACCAGCTTTGTTTCTACACCCATGGTT
>JBEPYD010000244.1:0-6496 GCA_041641575.1 Bacteroidales bacterium | reverse complement strand
CAGGGTGGAAATGGAGAAGGATTTTTCACAAATCAGAATGCCTTGTTCTTGGGTGATTTCAATGCTAATTTATATGCCGGAGGTATTGGAGGCGGATTTGACAAAAGCAATGTTTTTTATGAATTGGGTGGCACCAGACTTACCGATTTGTACAAAGGAGGCACAAATGATGGCCATACGCATAACCAGCAATACCTTTCCGTGAGTGAAGGACCTGTATTGATTTATGCAGGTGCTGGCAACGATGGTTATACCGAAGAACAGAAATTTCTTTCACTCGCAGACCTGGATATTCCGGTTATGTTTTCCGGAGGAAGTGCTGACGGATATACTGATATGAAAATTTTTAGCGGATTAGAGCAAGATGCCAGTTTATATCGTGGAGGAGAAAGTGATGGTGAAGTACAAAACATGTTAAGAAGCGTATTATATAATCAAATTGCTGAACAAATATATGGCGGTGGTGTAAAAGACGGTTTTTCTGACTTCTCTGCGACTTACCAGTTGAACTCTCCCGTGGCAATTGTTGAACAGGAACCTGATTCTGATTTGTTTTATGCTTATCCAAATCCAAACGAGGGTAAAATCATTAATATATATTACAAAAGGCAGGCCTTACATAGCTCTTACAGGATAAATGTATATACCTCCACCGGTCAGGCAGTTTTTAAGAATTTGCCTGTAGAAAATAATCAAATCATTTTCCCCCAAACTTTAAACCAGGGGGTATACATTCTCCAGATTTCGGACAATAAATCACTTAAACCGGTTATTTTTTCTGTTCAGTAAAACACCCGGGCCGGACAAGTGATGTTGTTTATTTGTTAGTTATTTTTCTTTTTCGCTCAAGAAAAAAAAGAAATATATCCATTCCCATTTTCACGTGCCAGATTAGAATCCTTCATAATCCATCCTTTTTCTATATACTTTTCCAGTAATTCAAGAATTTCAGTGATTTGCCAGGGTTTAAGCCCTTTTTTGTTTTCAAACCTCAACTTTTCATATTCTCCGTCTGGTTCTGTATCTGCAAGAGAACCCGGGTGGCTGGTAAACATCACCCCCCAATAAAAACTTAATTTATCCATCCATTTATCAAAAGGGTAAATAATGTTGCCGTAGCCGGAACAGTTAAGTTATCAGTACCATATATAGAAACCATTTCAACAAAGCCTACAATAATGGATAATCCCAACAAAATATACCAGGTATCTATTGATAAGGTAAAAAACATAGCAAAAATTATAAACACCATAATTACACATGCCATAAATCCTCCCACTGACTTGGTTTGGCTTCCTATTTTTATTACTTTCAACGGCAGCAGGTTTCCTATAACATTGGCAATAGCATCAGCAAAGGTGAGGCTAAGAATACCAATAAAATAAGCGTTTGCATTTTCAGGAAGGCTGATAAAGGCGCATATACCAACAGCTGCAGGAAAGTATACTTCTCCCCAGGTTACCCTTTCCACATGGTTCATAATCAGCATTTTGTTAATCCTGGCGATTGCCATCAGCACTAAAAAGATTCCGGACAGGACAATGATTTGCAATGAATTTAATAAGAATGGAAAGGAACATACAACCAACCCGGTTATGATATGGGTAAGCTTTCTTGCAAATGGCTGGTTTATAACCTTCTTTTTTGCAATCCAATCAATAATAAAAATGATGAATACCAAAGATATCAGATAGATAAGAAAATATGTCATTGGCCCGGCTTTAGGATAAGTTAAAACTAAATGCAGCATATTTTCTAAAAATAACCGTATCGTCTTTTGGGAAATGCTTCACACGATTGTCTATTCTTATCAATGCATAAATAACTTTCTGCAACTGATTGTTACTGGCAAATTGATGAACCTCATGCACCAAAGCATTGCCAATTCCTTTTTCCTGCCACTCGGACAGCAGTCCAATTGTTTTCATTATAAGGGTATTTCCGTCGAGCAAATTATAACTAAATCCTATGCTCTTATTTTGGTGAAGCACTTTGAATATTACTGCTTTTGTTTTATCCACATTGGAATACAGGTTTAAAAAGTCACTGAAAGAGAGATGAAAATATCCCGGGTTTATTGAAAATATAGAAACCGACATATCATATATCTCTTTTAATAAAGCAGAAGAGAAACCTTCCCGTACTATTTTGATACCATCCTTGTGCAGCGTGTCTAATGAACTATTTGTAGCACTTAAAATGATATCAAAATTGGTTCTATATGCCGAATGATAATCGATTTTAACAGAAGGGGAACTTTTTGCGAACAAATTAAAATATTCTTCTGTGGATATAGGTTCCTGGAAGAAATAGGGCTCTGAGCCAGATTCCGAAATGAGCCTGTATGGATGCCAGACGGTTCCGTTTACCGGACCAAAAATCTGTTTCAATTCCTTTAATTTTGCTTCCTCCAGCAGTGCTTTCCATAATTCCTGGAAATGACTTGCATCTGTCAATTCAAAAAAACCAAAATATGCATCATCTTTAGAGAGGCATATTAACCCAATATGACCTATTAGTATATCACCATCGAGCAGATGAAAGTACACTGTCGAAATCTTATTTGCCAAAAGCATATTCATCCCTTCTCTGGAATCATTTACATACCTTTGGCATTGGGCAGTATTGCCATATATTTTTTGGATCAATTCAAAATACTGGTGATGTACAATATCTGATTTGGAAATGCTTATCATGATTCCATAATTTTTATTGTTCCGTCTGATGCATTTAATTCTACAATTTGTCCGGTTCGAAGCTTTTTAGTGGCTGCTTCTACGCCTATTATTGTTGGAATTCCCAACTCGCGCGAAACAATGGCTGCATGCGAAAGAATACCTCCATTTTCAATTATCATTCCCTTTGACAGCCCCATAAGCAAAGACCAACCCGGATCTGTATTTTTGGCAACAATAATGTCGAAATCTATAACATCCGGCATTTCAAATTCCTGAAAAACCCTTATTTTGCCTGTTATAATCCCATCATTGCATGGTCGTCCACTTAATTCATACTTTTGGTTTGACTCCTCTTCCAATAAATGAGGCATTTCGTCTTCGGTGAGGGCAAAAAATGCCGGCACTTGTAATGCTTTATATTCCTCAAAATCTTTTTTTCTTTTTTCTATTATTTCTGAAAAACCTCCATCCGTGGATTTATTCATTAATTCAAGCTCATCTATGGTGCAATAAAACACATCCTTTTCATTGGCTAACTTGCCTTGCCGGGCATATATCTCTCCCAAACGAAGAAAAACGCGGCGGACCAGAGAAAAGCAGTTTGAACGCAAAAGTCGTAAATCCTCACGTTTGGAAGCATACTTATAAAACCTTTTTTGCAAAAATCCCTTATTTTTAAATGTTTTGGTTTTGTTGGCTGTCTTTTTGTTGCGGTATGCCTTTAATAATTTAAGGAATAACAAATGATCACTTTCAATATCTTCTGATTCTAGTTTTAATTCATTGGCAAATCGCCCGCTGTAACGTGAGAAATATTCCTCAATCTCCTTCTTCATATCTTTATGTTCGCGAATAAGGTTCTGAAATTCAGTAACATTCTCAACCTCTATTGCCTCCTTAAATTCTTCCACTTGGTAAAGCTTATGGCTTAAGGCAGCAATGCTATCTACCTGACTGCTGCTTACAGACTCAAATGCAAGCATCTCCCGCAGTTCTTGTTCAGGATGCTTCTTGCGAAGTATGCCCAGATATGTCATTAGCAAAAAGTCGTTCTCTACTGGAATATGAAAGTTATTCAGCAATTGCTCTTCTAACTTCCGGTAATAAGCCCAACACATTGCAGCAGCGTAAGTACTAAAATCTATTTGCCTTGATTCCTGAAGTATCATTCGCGTTTCGCGTTCAAATTGTCGAATAGTGCGATTGAAAAAAATCAGCTTCCATATTACCACAAATGGGTATCTCAGCTTTAAGCCCAATGAAGGATTTACCCTGCGAATAATATCTTCGCTCACATTCATCGTAAGCATTTTTTCCAGATTTTGCTTATTCCGCTTGTAGCCGGGCAAAAAGCTCATCATTAAGTACCAGCTGTTCATATTATAAAATATACGTCCATAATATCCTGCAACCAGTGAGTTGAATATTCCGGAATGTTTATCTGTTTTTTTGCGGGAAACACCTGATGCAATGAGTAAATTTTCATATACAACCTTGTATATTCTGGTGGCAAAAGACTGCGTTAGGGGCAAAACTATTCCAGAATAGCTTTCGGCGATATTAGCGCTATCGAAATAGAGGAAATTTTGTACAGGCAGCTTGCGGGTTATGGGTCTGGATTGTAAAATATAAAGTTTACGGTTGTAGAAGCACCACTCAATATCCTGCGGATATCTAAAATAAGTTTCAATTTTTCTACATTCAACCACTAAATCATTTAACTCATTAATGGTAAGCGATGCATCTGACCTTTTACCGGTATTGGTTAATTCATTATTTATTAATTCAAGCGGTCTTTTTTCTGAAGCTATTTTTTTTCTTATCAGTTTGTTTTCCCCGTTTAAATACCATTCATCGCATGATTGGCCTTCCACAACCGTTTTGCAAAGACCAAAATTTGAATTAACTACAACTAAGCCCTGGCCATTATTCGTGAAAAGCACTCCCGACTTTTCAGATGGTATGAACTGTTGAATAATCACCTTTCCATTTATTCCCTCGAGCGATTCAGACACCTTACTAAATGCATCAAAGACTTCATTAAATGATACCCCCACTACTGAACAGAAATGGCCGGCAAACGATTTGTCTTTCCCATCTTCTACAGAAGCTGATGAGCGAACTGCAAACAGCGCTTTTGTCCCTAACTTTTTTGCTGCCATTTCTTCCAATTCCCTCTTATTTAAACAGGAAGTTGGGACATCAAAGAAAGGTGGTACCTGAAATCCTGCAGATTGTAATAACTTAAGATTTTCTGATTTACTTCCCATCTATATCGCAATATAAATAAACATATTAATGAATACATACAACAATACTGCCGAAAGCTCCATTATCTTTTGAAATGATTTTCGTGGATAAAAATTGAAATACCCAAAAACGCCAATGGCAATAAGGCTAACCACCACTCCATAAAAATAAAAAGATTGATGAGCATCAACTCCGCTTAATATAAAGACATAAATAATAAAACCCGACAGTACTAAAGAGATTAAGAAGATAAGGGACTTTTTCAGGCCTAAATGAGCGGTAAATGAATCACCGGAGTCTTTTTCAGGCGCATTAATCTTTCGTACCAGTTCTAGAATGAAAATATTATTATAAATCAACAGCATAAACAAATACATTTCTGTTGATAAGGAGAAACTCTTGGTGAAGATTGAAAAAATCAGCCATTGCAATAGCACCATCTGCGGCGAATTAACAATATGATAAAGCACGGGTTTGTTTTTAAAAACTGAGGGAATAAAGAAATCAAAGGCTGCAAAGCTTGTAAATACAATGAAAAAGCATGCTATGATAAAGGTAGGTATGCTTGTAAAAAACGCCAGTATTAAAGAAATAACAATACCGGTTATACTTAAGGTTAACAATGTTTTTATGGAAATTACACCTTGCTGAACGGGTCTGTCTGGGTGCAGTTTGGAATCATTTGTAAAATCACGTCGTTCGTCTATTGCCCTTATATGAAACAGAAATAATATGGTGATTATAAAAGCAACAAGAACCTGTCCTATTGTAAAACTTTCAGTGGCAAGGTCTGCTGATGCCAACACTGTTGAAAGGGTCGTGAAAACAAGAACCTGTAAAGGAAACCGTACGTTAATAAAATGCAGAATACCTGTTTTACTTTTCATTTTTTAACAATATAAATATAAAAGCATGCATAAAAGAACACCTTATCATGCTTTCTTAATTCGTTCTCAACTTGTACATCGCGCATAAAGAACTTAAGCATTTCTTTGCTGATATTGCGTTCAACTAAATTGTTCCAGAAAATAAGACGGGAGTTAGGTTTGGATACTCTGTATATTTCATGAACTATCATATCCATTTCCTCCTGTGAAACAGGTTCAAATATATCGGAAAGGTTAAATTTTGTAATAGATTCATCAGGCAACGATTGTAAAAAGGTCAAAATATCCTTATGCACAATTTTAATGCCGGCAATGCTGCTGTCATTGATTTTTTCGTACTTTTCCAGGTACAATGGTAACTCATCAAATTGTTTGAACAATATATAGTTTAAATAAAAATTTCTTGAAATTATTCCCCGCATAAAAGCCTTCTTAACTCTTTTAGAATAAATTGCAGCAATGGATTGGCTGTTGGTATGCGCAAACATTTGCCTTATCCTTCCACGTCCGGACATCACTGTCCGGCTAAAAAATATTTTAAATAGTAATTTCCATTTAAAAGAATTCCATTTTTCAACATAAAACTGTTCCTGCTTAGCCTTGCTTTTAGGTTTAACAAGTTCATGTATTGTTTTTTTTCCATGTATCCCTGGCAATATAAATCTTCTGAAAGCATGCAGG
>JBEPYD010000243.1:0-6518 GCA_041641575.1 Bacteroidales bacterium | reverse complement strand
ACTTCCTCTTCGGCACCAAATATGTAGCGATCCGTGGCATCAGCTGTTCGCAGGTTTTCAGTATAAATCATGCTGTCCTTTTGCAGCATCTCAGCAAAGCGAAGGGTAATGGTATCTCCTGCATTGCCACGGAAAGTACCTTCGGCAATGCCCACCATATTTTGTCCCATATCAAACACATACACGCCAGGCTTTGGTTCAGAAATACTTTCCGGCGTAAGTATATCCATTACCTGTACGGGAACTCCGGGGTCTGCCGTAATGTTTTCTTCAACTTCTGTGGAAGTAACCTGTGCCCATGATGTATCATCAAAGCCTGTTTTGTTCCATCCTTCGATGTTTATCCTGTCATCATAAGTTTCACCATCCAGCATGTCTGAGAACACAACCGGCCCATGCGATGCTTTCCAGTTTTGATCGGTGCTGATGATTTCTGTGGAACCATCAGCGAATGTCAGATGTAATTCTGCCAGTAAAAATAAAGGATACTCACCATAATGATTACGTTTGTCACCCCACCCTATGGAGCCTGCATACCATCCATCTCCAACAATTGCACCCAGGGTATTTCTGCCATTTTTTACATGTTCTGTTACATCAAAAGCCTGATAAAGAAAACGTTTATTATAATCGGTAAACCCCGGGGCAAAATAGTAGTCTGTAACTTTTTCACCATTCAAATGCATTTCATATATACCCTTAGCTGTTGCATAAAGCCTGGCTTTAATCAATTTATCACGAGCCACAAATTCTTTTCGAAAATATGTGGGAGGCATGATTTGCTTTTCGCGGAAAAAGTTATAATTGCACCATGCATAGGTCCCCGGATCGCCCACAGAAGCAATAACCTCAGACGGTTGCCAGTCTTTTTTATTCTTTGAGCTAAGCCAGTCTTTTCCTGTAGAATAATACGTAAACTCACCATTTTTATTTAGAAGATATAACTGTGCCAGACTGCCAGCACTTCCATAGGCATTTGATGCTGTTATTTCAATGGAGTTTACACCCTCATTTAACATGTTTAAGACATTCTGCCTTTGCAAATTAAGCCAACTGCTTTCATTTACCAGGTTTCCATTAATATATAATTTATTGTTATCATCTGCTGTGAAACTAACAGCCGACTCCTCAATGTTGTCAAGATTTTCAATTACAAATTCCTTTTTAAAAAAGCGCGTTCCTGTAGGGTTGTGATCTGGGTGATTTGGCTCAGGATACCAAATCCACCGTGGAAGAGAAAGGTTCCATTTCATTTGCTCCTCGTTTCGCGAAACAGGCTTCCCTATCCACTGGGCTTCCCAGGCATTATTTAAAGCCAAACCTGTTTCAAAATAAGCATCGGGAGAGGTTATTTCATTTCCCTTGTTATCCCACACCGTAACATTCCATGTAAAAGCCTTTCCGGCTTCTAGTGCTGTTCCTGCGTAAGGTATTCCAACAGACCTTCCGTCAATCACCGTGTCTGTATCCCAAATTAATTCATCCCCCTTTAGCAGTTGCAGACGATAGGCCACTTGCAAAAGGCTGTCTTCATTACTTATCAATTGCCAGCTAAAATGTGGTTTACTTTCAGCAAGGGCAAGCGGACGTTCAAGGTGATTTACCCGCATATTCGATATTTCTGTTTTTTCCTGATGGCATGATATCAAAAATAACAAAGAAACAAAGCAGCACTGTATCGCGTTCATGAAAGATGATTTTAACATAGTAGTTATAAAAATGATTATATTTGTTGATGTCGCTTACAAATGTAAGAAACTCTTGGTTAAATTCAATTTACGCTTTTAGGATAAATATATCCATCTCAATATCATAATAAACCATTTTATCATGCATATTATTTCAATCCGGATTCTTTTTTCATTTATGATGATAATATCTTTTATACGGCCTTCACATGCACAAACCATTGATGCTTCCGAAACTTCTGAAGGTATTTTAATTACAGAAAACGGGAAAAAAGTCCTTTTTTATCAAAAAGCCACTAATACCCTGAACGGACAATATCCGCGTTCACATTATATTCATCCGCTTTATGGGTTGGATGAGGATGTACTCACAGAAGATTTTCCGGAAGACCATTTCCATCACAGGGGAATATACTGGGCATGGGTACAGGTATGGAAGGGTGACCATCGCTTAGGCGACTCCTGGCATACCAGGGATGTTCAAATTCATGCAAAAGATGCATCATGGAAAATAAATGAAGATGGAAGCCTCATGCTAAATGCAACAGCTCACTGGTATTCGCCTAATTATAAAAACGATAAAATACCTTTTTTAAAAGATGAGTTAATTCTCACAGTTCTGCCTGAAAAAAAGCATCTTCGGGTGATTAATATTGAAATTTCCCTTACCCCTCTTGCGGAAGATATCAGATTGGGAGGATCAGAAAACAGCAAAGGCTACAGTGGATTCTCTGCCCGGCTGCTGCTCCCTGACAAAGTTACATTCACAAGCGACATGGGTATTGTAAAGCCGGATGTAAATGCGGTAAAGGCAGGCCACTGGATGAACATTGAAGGAAGATTTTCTGATTCCACGAAGGGGATTACCATTATTGCCCATAAAGATAATCCACCGCCAGTGGATCAGTGGATATTACGGTCAGAAAACAGTATGCAAAATGCAGTTTATCCGGGCAGAAAGCCTGTACAACTTGATACCGATAACCCCCTGAAATTACGCTACAGACTCATTATCCATGATGGCAGTCTTACTGAAGCAGATATCAAAAATCAATATGCTGATTTTTAATTCATTCACGTAAAAAATCCCATTTTTTGACGATAAAAACCTGCTGACGAAGCGTTCTCAAAATAATCAATTCAGAGGCATTCGTTTCCTATTTTCATTCCTCGTTGCCCAAATAAATGAGCGCATCGCCCTGTGTAACAATGGGAGCATGATTGGAAGCCAGCACATAACCATCGCGTGGGGCTTTCACCAGTTTCTCAAAATCACCATATGGGTCTGAAATGCTGCCCAGTTTCTGGCCCTTTTTCACTTTGCTGCCATTTTCAACCAACCTCCTGTACATGCCCGAATGATTTGCCCTAATCCAGGCGGCATTCTTAATCATTACAGGCTCTTCAGGTACGGGATAGCGTGATATTTGATCACTATAGTCATTAATTCCCAAATAATGCATGGTTCTGATGGCACCCTGTATTCCTGCCTGTGTGATTTTATCATCAAGGTGCAGGGATTTGCCCCCTTCAAACAGTAAAACTTTTTTTCCTGCTTTAGCCAGAGATTCCCTGAAAGATTTATCGCGTGTTTCTGAATTCAGAATAAATTTTGTGTGAAAAACCTGTGCAAGTCTGAGCGACTCACCATCATGAAAATCAACACGCAACTGCGGGTAATTGTAGCGGCTGGCTCCTCCCGTGTGGAAATCAATGATAAAATCCACCTGGGGAACAATTTCCTTCATGATGTGAAAAGCAAACCGGCTGGCCAGAGAACCGCTGGCCGAACCCGGAAACATCCGGTTCAGATCGCGCCCATCAGGAAATTCCCTGGATTGGTTCAGAAAACCAAAAACATTTACCACCGGAATACAAATCACAGTCCCTTTTTCGGGCTTATTGTATCCGCCTGCAATCAATTCCCGGATAATTTCAATGCCATTGACTTCATTTCCATGAATTCCTGCAGTTAGCAATATAACCGGATCAACTGTTTTGCCCTGCTCTACAATTACGGGCACTTCAATTTTTGTGCGGGTATGCAGGCGTGCAATGTCCATGGTAAGCATTGTCCTGCCCCTTTTTATTGACGTGCCAAGCAGGTTAAGTGTTTTAGTCGGCATTTCGCTCCACATATCGGATGATGGAATTGGCAATATCTTTTCCGGAAGCTCCTTCAATGCCTTCCAGGCCAGGTGAGGAATTTACCTCCATAATTTTAGGACCTGATGAGGATTGCAGCATGTCTACACCGGCAATACCCAGTCCCAGGGCTTTGGTAGCTTTTAAAGCTGCATTTTCCTCTTCTTCAGAAAGCTCTACCACGGAAGCAGTACCACCCCGGTGCAGATTGGACCGGAATTCGCCTTCTTTACCCTGCCTTCGCATGGCACCTACTATTACATTATCCACTACCAGTGCGCGAATATCAGCGCCGCCGGCTTCTTTTATAAATTCCTGTACAATTACACGGGCTTTTAGTCCCTGGAAAGCTTCCAGCACTGACTCCGCAGCACTTTTGGTTTCTGCCAACACAACGCCTACTCCCTGCGTACCTTCCAGTAACTTGATTACACATGGTGCTCCGCCAATCTGTTTCAACACGCTTTCTGCATCACGGGAGTAATTGGTAAAGGCAGTTTTTGGCAATCCCAACCCTGCCCTGGAAAGAATTTGAAGACTTCTTAGTTTATCACGCGACCTTACCAGGGCCTGGGATTCTACCGTGGTGAATACCTTCATCATTTCAAACTGGCGTACCACAGCAGCACCGTAGAAAGTAACGGATGCACCTATGCGGGGTATAATGGCATCAATATCAGAGAGTTTCTCTCCATTATAAAAAATCTGCGGCTTTTTGCGTTCAATTACAATATCACATTTTGCATGGTTTACAATCAACATATCATGTCCACGCTTCTCACCAGCCTCTTTAAGCCTGCGGGTGGAATACAATCTCGGATTTGTGGATAAAATAACAATCTTCATTAATTAAATCTCTTTTTGATGTGGTGTTTATAATTTAAATTCGTTTTGATTTTTTCAGCGAAACGTCTACTAAAAACTTGCCTTTCAGGAATTTTCTGCCCAATAATACCGGATATCTCATTTTGCTGCGGTTTGCAAGTGTTAACTCTATGTTGTAACATTTATTATGCACTTCAATAAGCGTATGAACTTTGTAGCGGTTTTGCATTTCACCATTTGAACTACGGACACGTTTACGGGTAAATTCACTAAAGACAAGCTTTTCTTCTATACCAGGTATACCAGCATGATTAAAATTACAATATAGCCCGTCTGGATTTTCCTTGATATTTGAACAATGAATACTTGAAGTGTATGCCCCCGTATCTGTTTTAGCAGGTATTTTTAACAAATTCAGCTCAGGAAAATTTACAGTTTCTCGTCGGCCAATAATTATTTTTTCCTCCATAATGAGGTTCTGTTTAAATGTTCGCAAGGTAAATAAAATTTATAATTCAGCATGGAAATGTTACCAGAGAATAAAAGAGAAAGCGAATCTTACCATGGATGTAGTTTGAAACTGCTCTTACTGGAGTAGGTTTGTACCAGGGTAAAGTTGTTAAAAACTATATGGGCTCTTGATAAATATAATATTGTGCAAAAAAATATTGTAGGTTGCTAAATATTGTACATAAATGTCAAAAAAGACTTGCGCTAATGGGTTAAGCATGTAAAAATTAGTGAGCACAAGTCGAAAAGACTTGCGCTATGGGGAGGCAAAAATAGTGAGATTATTGAGCAACAGGGATAAAGACTTGCATTATTGGGAGCGATTCCAGTAACCATCTTACAGTTCATCTCTTTTTGTAGCGGTATGTTCTTCCCCCTTTTACAAAATATACTTTTCCATCATATTTTCATACATTTGTTTTTAGAAAATTTAGTTCATCATTCAAAAGGAAATAACAATTGAAAAATAATTATTTAAGGTACAGCCTGCTATTCGGATTTATTTTAACATCTGCACGTGCCATGGGACAAAATCAGGTTAATCCTGATGGCCCGTTGGTTTTAGTTATATTTATTATACTGGTTGTCATTATAATATTAGCAGCCATTTTTCCCATGCTAAAAAATATACGGAAAAAAGGCTATGTGTTGAAGGTTACCATGCATCAGGAATTTGGGGGCTATAAAAATAAAAACGATAAACCTTATGCGGCTGTGTTGGTGGTGAAAATCCAAAACAAAGGAAACGAGTCAGTGGAGATAGATCCACCCATGCTTGAGTTTTCCTGGGGCGACCGTGTGCGAAAGTTCCGCATCAAACAGCAGGACCACGATAAACTTTACCCGCTGTACATGTTTCCCAATACGTCGCATCAGGTAAAAATCCGGTTGGGAAAATTTTATGAAAATGATCCGGAACTGATTAAATATCCATGGGCATTAATTTCAGTTCACAGTTCCACAGGATTGCTTCTAAAACAGAAAAAGAAAAAAATATCGAATCGATAATCGAATACTTTTTTAAATCTCCACAGTTATGAAAAAAATATCCGTAATACTCTCCATATTTTCTTTCGTCCTGATGATAATGCCTGCAGCAGCTCAGGACTCCATCCCAGCTCCCACGCCCTCCCAGACACGCATGCAAGGGTTTGACACCCGGCAAGAGCTGGCAAACAAGTCAATATTATCCAATCTGCCCTTTCGCAATATTGGCCCCACCTTAATGAGCGGGCGTGTCACAGACCTCGACGTAAATCCCGAAGACCCAGAAGAGTTTTATGTGGCTTATGCTTCTGGTGGTTTATGGAAAACCAGCAGCAATGCCACACACCTTACCCCGCTTTTTGA
>JBEPYD010000242.1:0-6533 GCA_041641575.1 Bacteroidales bacterium | reverse complement strand
GTAAAAGCAAGGAGTATATCGAGAGAAAGTGCCCGATACGCTGCACTTGATGAAGTGCTCAAACAACCGGTACTTAAAAAAGAACTGTTTCCGGATCCAGTTATCATTGAAAGCTGCGATTTGCTGAAATACGAAGGAAACTACATGATACGTGTACGTTCAAAACATGGTGCCGAAGGATATTGCGTAGGGCACAACAACCGTATGCCCCACCTCTACCCCATGCAGGTGATGCGTGTAAACCCGTACTTTGTAGGCAAAGATGCACGCGACCTTGAACAGTTGCTGGATGGCCTTTTTATGTATAAAAACAATTACAAGTACCAGGGTTATGCACTTTGGATTCCTCAGGCAACGGTGGAAATGGCCATTCTTGACATGCTTGGCAGGATAGCAAAAAAGAGTATGGGCGAATTAATTGGTGAAATTCACAATACAGAAATAGCCATTTACCGGGCAAACAACAACAGGGGCCTATCCGCAGAAGAAAGTATCGAACGGATCAAAGAAAGACAGGCTGAAACCGGTGCCAAAGCTGTAAAATTTAAAATTGGTGGCCGACGTGATATTCCCGAAGATCCCCCCGGACGTACCGAAAGGTTGATTCCCATGGTACGTGAAGCATTCAGTGACGATATCACCCTTTATGCTGACTGTAACGGCAGCTACAATACAGCGGAAGAAGCCATTCGTGTAGGTAAAATTTTAGAGGCAAATAGAATAGATATGTATGAGCAGCCGGTTCCAACAGATTATTATGAAGCATGGAAGGCTACCGCAGACGCTATTGACCTGCCCATTGGCTCCGGGGGCGGTGAGGTGAGTATACGCAACTTCAGATGGCTGATTGCCAATGAAGCCGTACAAATGGTGCAGCAGGATCTGTTTTATTTCGGAGGTATGATCAGGTGTATGAAAGTAGCACGCATGGCTGAAACCAAAGGTTACCTTTGTACGCCACATATTTCCGGCACAGGTTTGGGGTACATTTACATGATGCAATTTGTTTCAGTAGTTCCCAATGCAGGGCCATACCATGAATTTAAAGGTGTAAGCCGCGATATTCCTTTTGAATGTGAAACTTCAAGTTTGGTACCGGAAAATGGTATTCTGCACCTGCCGCGTGGAGTAGGAAGCGGAGTGGAAATTGATCCGGAATTTCTGGCTAAACATAAAGTGATAAAGATGTAAGAATGATTGCCACTCGTTTAAAACATATAACTTTTGTTTTTTTCGGCCGAAAAATTAAAACTTATTTACTGCTTATTTTTACAATTATGTCTGTTATAGGTTGTAATCCAACAACTGATCTGGTGTTAAGTGATGAGTTTGATATACTTGTCCAATACCAGACAAAAGGCGATAGTGTGCTTCATTTGAAACATGCCAATGATGTTAACCTTCAGGAAAACCTTTCTTTTGTTTCAGGAAATGGAACTGCAGCAAAACCTTACAAGGCATTACTAAAACTTGAAAATAAGGGTGAACACCCATGGGCTGGAACGGTGTTACTTGAGTTAAAAGGAAAATTCAAAGATGCCCGGTTCTTTCTCCCGGGATTTTTGTACGGTACTAATCAGGGTGAGGCTCCCTACAACCCTGAATTAATAAAACAGTTTCCCAGGTTACGTTCTGGGGAGGTGAGTTTCCCATATGCACCCTGTTGGTTTACCCGCAGTGACCAGTTAACCCATCCGGTTGCCATGATGTATACCAATGGAATGGTTGCCGGCATTGCCGGAAGTCCTTACTTAACCAATCAGGAACAAGTTCGGTTCTGGTCACCCGATTCCACGAATACAACTTTTGATGCATACAACGGATTTATGGCATCTCTTCAAAAGGATGTATCGGTAGGCTATACTGTTGGATATATGAATGCTCCTGGTATATATACCCGTCCGCAGGAGATTCATCACTACACAGGTAAGGAACAGGGAGCCATTGAAATTCGCCCTGGACAAGTGGTCGAAATTCCTTTTTCAGTATACCTTTTTAGCGCAGAGAATGAATCTTCAATTTCAGAAATAATTCGTCATGTTTACCATGAATTTCATGAGTCTCCTGGAGAATGGGCATCTGCGGATACGACGATTTCAGAAATTTCAACTGCCATTGGCAAAGATGCTTTTAGTGCGGATCATAATACCTACGGTTTAATCAGTAAACCACCTACCGCAGGTCATATTGATTTGATTGATGGCGGTCAGGTAGCATATTCAATGAAACCGGTTGATTTTGATAAATATATTTACAATTTCGAAGGTCTTATTTCCTGGACCAACGGAACCGTCATTGCTGTACCTCTTCTCCAGGCATCTTATCACCGGAACAATGAAAACATAAGAAATCAAGCCATCACTGTGATCGACCATATTGTCAATAACGCTGTAAATCCATCAACCGGTATTCCCTTTTGCACACAAATTGATAACGAATGGACAAACCGTGGATGGTGGACGGAATGGGTTGAGAGCGAGGGCAGGGAACCTGGACATTCATCATATATCGTGGGCCAGGCACTTTACTACATCCTAAAAGCCTACGAGCTGGAAAAAGATAACAAATCAATTACTAATGATAATTGGCTTGAATTTGTTACAGATGTTTTACATGTTTTAAAAAGTTCGCAGAACGATGAAGGGGCGTTCCCACGATTTTGGGACGAACAGAATGGTCAGGGAACAGAATATGACGCATTTTCGGGGTGCTGGGTGGCTGCAGCTATGGCCTGTCATGCCAAGGTAACCGGTGATAGCACCTTCCTCAGTTCATCACAAAAAGCAGAGAATTATTATTTTAAAGACGTGCAACGCATGGAATGTATAAAAACACCGCTTGACGTTGCCGATGCCCCTGACTCTGAAGGTGTACTCGCATACATCAGGTTAGTAAAAATACTATTTGAAATTACCGGGGATAACACGTACCTGAAAAAACTGAAATCAGGATTAGACTATGAATTGACATTTAAATTCTGCTATAACGTACCTGTTACAGGCCCACCACTTAGTAAAACTCAATGGAACTCCAGTGGCGGCTCAATTACTTCTGTTTGTAATGCTGTTGTTCATTGTATGTCAAATAATATTCTTGACGAATTGCTGTTTTATTATAAGCAAACCCAAGACGAGTATTATAAATCAAGATTGACCGATACCTGGTTATGGGGCCAACAAGCCTATAACCGTGAAGAAAGGGAGTACTTTTTTGGGAAAGAAGGTTGGTCAACCGAATATTTTTGTCAGTCCGAAAGGTACGTCCTGGACATTCGCCTGGCAGATAAATCTCGTTCAACCATATGGTTTGCATATCATCCCTGGGCCACAGCTTCAATTCTTGAAGGAATGTGCGGTGAAATGCTTCAGAATGAAAAAATATTAATGGATTTAAAATAAGTTAATTATACAAATTAAAAATTATATCATGAAAATTTTGATTACAACTGCATGCGCTTTTATATTAATGATAAGCCTGCATGCACAACCGCAATTACCATTGAATTACCAGTTACGCCTTGAGCCAGTGTGGGCTCGCGTTGCTGATGCTCTGGGTGAACCCGGCTCAGTGGAAAGTGCTGAATTTTCGCCCGATGGAAAGTACATTGTCAGTGGCACAAAATATGATAATTCAGTTATCATGTGGCGCACTTCCGACGGAGCTGAATTATGGCGCGACTATGCCGAGGAGGAAATAGAACGCGTAGGATGGTCCGCCGATGGCAAATGGGTGGCCGCTGCCAGTGAAGATTACCTGGTGACGGTTTATGATGCAAAAACCGGTGAGGTGTTCAAGGTGCTCGAGCATAAGCAGGGCATCGACGGATTAACCTGGTCTCATGAAGGAAGCATACTTGTTTCAGGTGAAGAGCGAATGGAAATGGACGACGGCACCACAAAAGGCTTTATCCGGATTTTTGATATGCCCGCAGGCGAAGAAATAAAATCCATTGATTTTGGCAATACCGTAAATGAACTGTTCTTTTCAGAAGATGATGCTTATCTTCTTGCAGTAGGTCATGGTGCTGTGAAAGTATACAGTACGGATGACTGGTCGTTGGAACAAACATTAAAAACGGATCACTTTACCATCTTTACAAGCGGGGTGTTTTCGCCTGATGCAAAATATGTGTTTGCCGTGGGTCAGGGCGGCACTTCCCGCGGGAATATGCATCTTTGGGAATGGAGAACCGGAGAGATGGTGAAATTTTTTAACCATACAGGCAAAAAAATTGAATCCGTATCATGGCATCCCAATGGCAATTACATTGCACATGCCGGGCACGATCCCTATATTTATGTGTACCGTGTAGGGGATATCATACAATTTGGTAATGATGCTATTCCGGTTGCTTCAAAGATATGGGCCGGTGATCATGCAGAATATATTGATTTTAATGCTGACGGTAGTTTCCTGGTAAGTTCACATCAGAACGGATTGGTAAAACTCTGGGTATGGATGGGCGAGAATTCAGATTTAAATGCCCGCAGACACGATTGGGTGAGAACACAGCAAACAGATAGTAAAAAGTAGATCATTCATTTATTCGAAAAATTAATTATATGAGAATTAAAGGTATAAGTTTTCTTATCAGCATATTTTTTTTCCACTCCATTTTATTTGCCCAAAACACCAGTAATGTATTTAACCTTGAGGCTTATAAACCCCAGGAGGGACTTACGGCAGAATTAACGAATGGTATCCTCACCGTTACCTGGGATGGAGATCCTCAAAATGAAGTACGCACAAAATTCACGATAAATAAAGGAGTACCTGTACTAAATGAAATTGCCATTAAAGAATTAAATGGTGACTGGCAGGTGATTGGAAAAAATGTTTATCCTTATTATCATGTAGTTTCCGGATTGCGGCGTGTAACCCAGCAACAAACCGAACCGCTGGAAAAAATGGGTGTGCCGTTAACCGAAGAAAAACTCAATGAAATTAAATGGGATGCCTTCTGGGATGCACCGCTTTATGTCACAGATGAGCCACCTCTCTCTCATGCATCTTCCATACCGGCTGAAGAACCTTTTGCCAATCATCCGGGCATGCCACGTAAGGAGTCAGAAATTACGCGTGCTGATGCAAGTTATAATGTCACGCGTGCTGAAGTACGCACAAATGGTGCTCATCTGGAAATTATTTTTCCGGGTTTTAAAGCTGGTATTTTTGAAGGACATTTACAATATGACATTTATAAAGGCACCAACCTTATACGTCAAATGGTCGTGGCTAAAACGGAACATCCTTCCGCTGCTTTTAAGTATGATGCCGGGCTGAGCGGACTTCAAATTTCACCCGCTACCCGAATTGTGTGGCGTGATATTTCACTTAACTGGCAGGATTATTTGATGGGTGGTCCTGTAGATGAAATTGCATCTACAGTTCTAAGCAGCAACAGACTCATAGCTGCAGGCACTTCAGCAGGATCTATCGCTGCTTTTCCACCGCCCCACAGCTTTTACTGGGCACGTGAATCTGAACAGAATTTAGGCTATAGTTGGTATAAGAAGGATACAGAAAATACCTTTTCATTTGGCATGCGCCAGGCAGAGCTTGAGCAAGACCCTGAGTTTTATCATAATTTTGCTTTATACAGTGCCCCTCCCGGAACCTGGCAGCGGATGCCGGTATTTTTTTACATCAGCTCCGGTGATGGTGAAGATGCCACCCTTGGTGCGCTTGAATTCACCAATGGAGATAAATTCCGGCCTCTTCCGGGATACAAGGTAATGGGACACCACTACCATGTTGGACTAGTAAAGCGATTAAACCGGTTAGGAGGGTATGATCAGCGAATTAACGACATTTCCACCATGAAAGGAGTTGGAATAGATATTTTCAGTATTATTGACGGTGCAAGAGGGCCCGGCCGGCATGATAAAGGTGAGCTGTTTCTGAAGGATCTGCATCAATATTATGAAGCCGCCAGAAGGCAGTCTGACAAGGACTTTCTGGTTATGCCTAATGATGAAAACAGCACCGGCGGTCGTCCCCCTTTTATGGGAGGACATTATGACATTATTATTTCTGAACCTTTTTACTGGCGGCCACAAAGAAAAGAGGGCGAACCTTTAGTTGAAAGCCACCCCCAATACGGACAGGTTTATAATATAGCAACCCCGGAGGATATGATGGCAGCCACAGAAGAAGCGAATGTTTTAATCTCAATGCCGCATCCCAACTCCAAACGTTCCACAGGTTATCCTGAAGCAATAAAAGATGAACCCCAATTTTTACATGAAAATTATTACAGCCTTGGATACCGTTGGGGAATGGGCATGGATGCCTCGGAAACAAGGCTCGGTGAATCCAGGTTCCTTAAATTATGGAACCAGACCAATAATTGGATGGCTGAAAAGGATCTGCCTCCAAAAATGGCCCTGGCCATTTCAGAAGCCCGGTCAGATAAAGGCGATAGAGGAAAGCCTCCTTACGATGATGCTTACGGTATGTCTCCTGTAAATTATCTAAGGATTGACAGTGTACCTTCTATTGACGACATGAGCTCCATAACAAACGCACTTAAA
>JBEPYD010000241.1:0-6534 GCA_041641575.1 Bacteroidales bacterium | reverse complement strand
TTAGGGTAAACTTAGGTGCTGTAAAATCAGGACTTTATTTAATAAAAGTTGAAGGTAGTGAAGGAACTGCTCTTCAAAAGATTCAAGTACGGTAATAGTTAGTAGGTAGTTTTCTGGAGGGCTGTTTCTAGATTGTTCTTGAACAGCCCTCCTTGTAATTAATCACTATGGAAAAACAACCTTTAAAAGAAAAACTCCTTTATTTTGCTAATCAGGAGCTGTTCGGTAATATCCTGCCTTATTGGAGAAAGAGTACGGTGGATAAGGAAAATGGTGGGTTTTACGGGGCTATTGATAATAAGAATAATCCTTTGAAAGATGTACCGAAAGGATTAATTCTGAATGCCAGGTTACTCTGGACTTTTTCCGCGGCCTATAAGCTGGCAGGAGATGAAAATGACCTGATTATGGCTCAAACAGCCTACGAATACATAAATGAAAATTTTAAGGATCATAAGTATGATGGCTATTTTTGGACTGTCAACCCCGATGGTTCACCGAATGATATGAAAAAGCAAATTTACGCGCAAGCTTTTACCATGTATGGTATGAGTGAGTATTTTAAAATTACCCGGAACGAACTTGCCTTACAATTTTCTATAGAATTGTTTCAGTTGATAGAACTGAAAGCTTTTGATCATGAAAAGAATGGATATTTTGAAGCCTTTAACCGCGATTGGTCAGAAGTTGATGATGTGCGATTGAGCTTTAAGGATATGAATGAAAAAAAAACGATGAATACGCATCTTCATATCATTGAGGCTTATACTAATTTGTACACCATTTGGAAAAACGATCAACTGGCTGAAAAAATTGAAAACCTGATTGAATTATTTTTGAATACAATCATATCGACAGAAGATCATCACCTCAATCTTTTCTTTGATGAGAACTGGAACATAAAATCCACCGAAATATCTTATGGACATGATATAGAAGCCGGGTGGCTGGTGTATGAATCGGCGCTAATATTAGGTGATAAGGCTCTCATAAAGAAAGTTAAAGGAAGGTTGGCCGCAATTACTGATGCGGCATTACAAGGAATTTGCAAGGAGGGAGGATTATATCATGAGGGAGACCGTAACGGCAATCATTTAGACCACGAATTTGAGTGGTGGCCGCAGGCTGAAGCTCTTGTTGGGCTGGTAAATACCTTTGAAATAACAGATAATACCAAGTATCTGTACCATGCAGTACGAATTTCAGATTTTATTTTAAAGTTCTTTTCACAAAATGCAGACGGAGAATGGTTCTATCGGGTTAATCAGGAGGGCAATCCGATTTTAGAATATAACAAGGTTGATCTGTGGAAATGTCCGTATCACAATAGCAGAGCCTGTATGGAGCTTATAAAAAGACTTAAATGAGAATAACATAAACTCATAAATCAATAATTACTTCAATCACATGGAATTACCAGGTGTTTATTTAAGATGAATCACTATGCTATTAAATATCACAAAACCACTATATTTTTTCCTGATAATTATGCTATTGCAAGCCTGTACGGGAATTGAAAACACAAACGAATTTGTTAAAGTTCAAAACGGGTATTTCATGCTAAATAGCAAGCCTTATTACTACTTTGGCACAAACTTTTGGCATGGAGCTTACCTGGGAGCCGACCTTGTAAAAGGAGACCGCGAAAGGCTGTGCAGAGAATTAGATTTGTTGGCAAAAAACAAAATAACTAATTTGCGGGTAATGGCTGCATCAGAATTATCAGAGTTGAAAATGTCAGTAAAACCGGCGTTTATGAATTCCCCGGATAAATATAATGAACAGCTTTTACAGGGCTTGGATTTTTTATTGGATGAAATGAGTAAACGTAATATGAAGGCTGTTTTGGTTTTAAATAACTATTGGCAATGGTCTGGTGGTATGACGCAGTATATAAACTGGGTTCATGGTGATGAAATTATCGATCCTGATGAAACTGGCGACTGGAACGGCTATCAGTATCAGGCATCCAGGTTCTACGCTGATAAAACAAGTAATGAAATATACAAAAATTACATTCGTGTTTTAGCAAAACGAAAAAATACAGTCAATAATAAAATATATAATCAGGATCCTACAATTATGTCATGGCAACTGGCAAATGAACCGCGACCAGCGCCAGATGCCACGAATAATAGCAATAGCTATGATGAATTTGTTACGTGGATGCATGAAACCGCAAAATTTATAAAGGAAATAGCGCCGAATCAACTCGTATCAACCGGAAATGAAGGCACTCAGGGATGCAGGGAAAGTAGCGAGCTTTATCATGATGCGCATAATTCAAGCTATATTGATTATCTTACTTTTCATATTTGGCCAAAAAACTGGAGCTGGTATGATGCTACTAACCCAGATTCAACCTTCGATCAAGCTCTTCAGAAAACGATGTCTTACTTTGGAGAGCATGTTTATTTAGCCCGCAAATTAAATAAACCTACAGTTTTAGAAGAATTCGGACTTGAAAGAGATGGTGGTGAATTTTCACCTGAATCCTCTACAGAATATAGAGATAAATACTTGTCAACAATTTTTAAGGCGGTGGTGGATAGCGCTGCAAATAATTCTCCAATGGCAGGTTTGAATTTCTGGGCCTGGGGAGGTGAGGCTATTGCGAATCATGATGACTATATATGGCGGCTGGGTGACAGCTTTATGGGTGACCCACCACAAGAGCCGCAAGGGTTAAATTCAGTTTTTTCTTCAGATATATCAACGCTCGAAGTATTTAAAGCTTACAATATTGAACTCGAACAACTTTTAAATAACAACTAAACTTTTTTAATCAATTCGCATTTAACAATTTTCTGATAATCAAAAAAGAAAAACACATGTTGAGAAATTTAAACATATTGGCTATTCTCATTTTCTCATTTTTTGCAACAGATATCACAAAAGCACAAGTATTTGCTGATTTTGAAGAAAATGCAACTACACCTTCACTCTCCCCAACAGGCACAGCAGTAGTATCCAATCCGGATAAGAGTGGAATAAATACAAGTGATACCTGTGCTTATTATGCAAAACCCTCCGGTAATTGGCACTATATCGAGATGTCTTTTCCTGAAAAAGTCTATATTGAGGATAACAATAATCTTCGATTTAAGGTATATAATGGCACTTCAGGACGCGTGTACGTGAAATTCTGGAAAGGTGCAGAGATATTAATTGAATCATGGGCGCATGAATGGAGTAATTTACCAGATGCCGGCAAGTGGGTGGAGCTTCAAAAAGATATGACGTCTGTAAAAGGAGAATGGTTTGATAAATTAGAGGTAGCAGCCGGGGTTGACAATATGAATAGCGGAGATTTTTATTTTGATGACTTTGAATTGGAGAAAATAGTAAAACCAACAACGCTGTTTCATGCAGTTGAATCTGCTAATGCATTGCTTGCATCTATGAATGAGGGAACGAATTTTGGGGAATTTCCTGCGGGAACAAAAACAATTATTGAGCAGGCTTTGTCAAATGCCCAAACAGCACTCGATAATCAGGATGATTTAAGTGAGGGCGAGATATCACATGCCACAAATAATTTGCTTGACACCCTTGTTAAGGCAGAGACATGGGTTAAGACGCATGCAAACAGTTTAATCGACACCATTGCCTCCTATCAAACAGTAAACTTATTTAGAAACCTTGAATTTATTGCAAACAAACGACACCAACTTTTTGGTATGCATGATGCTACAGCATATGGTATTGATAGTGGTGGAGTTAGTTGGTATGATGATGGAACTGCATCAAAATCAGATATTAAGCAACTTACCGGTAGCCATGGGGCAATTGCAAGTTATGATGCTGAAGAAATAGTTGGAAAAAGTTATTTTGAATTGGAACTATACCGAAAAAGGTTGATTGCTAATTTTAACAAAGGTGGTGTAAATACAATTTGCTGGCACATGCGCGATCCAAAATTTAATGAATTTTACTGGTCAGAGGTAAATGCCGCTGGTGCTTATAATGTTGTTCAGTCCATTAACCAGGAAGGACAGTATCACGAATGGTACAAGCTTCAGCTTGAAACACTGGGCGGTTTTTTCAAAGGTCTGCGTGGCGAAAATGGAGAAGCCATTCCAATTATTTTCCGTCCTTTCCATGAACATAACGGATCCTGGTTTTGGTGGGGCGCCTCAAATTGCAGTACCGAGGAATATGTTTCGTTATGGAAGTTTACTGTAGAATACTTACGTGATACATTAAATGTACATAACCTGATTTATGCCTTTTCGCCTGATGCAAGTCATTTAAGCAGTAAAAGTAGTTATTTTAACATCTTTCCGGGAGATAGCCTGATTGATATTTTTGGCATGGATAGCTATTTTGGTGGCAGCATTGCAGAGAGGGATAAATTAATTGAACAACTTACATTCCTGATTGAAAATGCCGAAGAATATGGGAAATTGCCTGCATTAACCGAAACCGGAAGCGAAAAGGTAACCCCATCTGATTGGTATACGAACAGCCTACTTGCTGCTGTTCAGGCCAACAATAGCACAAACCAAATTGCCTATTATGCAACCTGGAGGAATGCCTCAACCAGTCATCATTATGTGCCGTATCCGGGGCATCCGGCAGAAAGGGATTTTTTAAAATTTTATGATGATTCTACAACCCTGTTTTTAAACGACTTGTTACCATTATACGACACCTTGCTGGTTGAAGATATTAAACACCCCGCTGATGCCAGCCGTATAAACGAATTTACATTTGATATGGCAGAGGGAACCCTTTATGCTGATACGAATATAACTGTTGCGATGCCAATTGGCAGTAGTTTTGACAATCTTACGGCTCTGTTTACCTTGTCAGATGGTGCTACAGCAACTGTCTCTGGTGTAACGCAGGAATCGGGAGTTGAAAGTAATGATTTCACATACCCTGTTGTTTATAAAATAAAGGCTCAAAATAAAATTGATTCTACACTTTACAAAATTATAGTGGTTCACTCAGAGGTACAACTTATAAATGTTTCACCACACTTAATATTTCTGGAAATTGGCGATTCTGTGCAATTCGCAGCTGCAGGCGTCAATCAATTGGGAATTGAAATTTCCCCAGAGGTGCAATGGTCTGTTTCCGGAGATGGAATAATCGATGATCAGGGTTGGTTTAAACCGCTTGCCGGTGGAACACATAGTATAATAGCAACCTATAATGATATATCCGGCACAGGTCAGGCAATTGTTTCTACCAATACAAGTATAAATAATAAAAAAACACACTTTACAGCCTTTCCTAATCCGGCAGAAAATTTCATTACCATCCACAGTGAATATCAGATTGAAAAAATTGAAATTTTCAATCTTACCGGGCAGTTAGCATATTCTGAACATAATCTGTTTGTGAAAAATTATAAGATAGATATTAATAATATACCTTCCGGGCTTTATCTATTGCAAATCTCATCAGAAAAAGGGAAATTTACGCAAAAGATTAAGATAAAATAATATGCTTTCGAGAGTACTGGTTTGCTTTACATGCTACATTTTTATGTGTTTACCCGCATTAGCGCAGGTGGACTTTAATGCCTATCCGGCAGTAAAAAATCTATATCAAAACCTAAAAACTGTAGAACAGGAAAAGAAATTCTTTTTTGGCCAGGAATTTTATAATAGTTTCAGGTTTGGCGTTGGGGTTCAGGATAATCCTGACTTTTCAGACTGTAAGTCTGTAACCGGCGAACATCCGGCTGTTCTGGGGCAGGATTTTCATTATTATTTATACAAAAGCAGTGAGGAACGGAACATACACAAAAATGCTGCTTTACATGCTTTTGCTAATGGTGCAATAATTACATTTGATTTTCATATTCATGCAAAACATGGTGGATCTTATTCTTATTCAGATGCTGATAAGTATTTAATGTATAATATTGGAAATCTTGATGATTCTAAAGGAGAGCTAACCTGGTACAATGAGCAATTAGAGGAAGTTTTGCAAATTATCAATATTGAGCTTCAAATTCCGGTAGTTTTTCGGGTGTTTCATGAAATGAATGGAAATTGGTTTTGGTGGGGAACTAAGGCCTATGGTGGTTCAGAAGCATATATTCGTTTGTACAGATATACCGTAAATTATTTAAGGGAAAGAACAAATTGGTTGCTTTTTGCGTGGTCGCCTGATAAAGACCTTGCAGAAAATTTTTACCCTGGCAATAATTTTGTCGATTTTGTTGGTTTAGATGGATATGATATGGATGAAGTCAATTATTATTCTTTTGCAGATATGGTAACGGATCTTGAGAATCTGGTTGATTTTGCAACCGATAATAATAAAATAGCCATCTTCTCAGAAACCGGTAATCGGGTTAAATCTCCCGATGAAAATCCTGATTGGTGGTTAACAAGCGTGTACAATCCAATCATAGAGAGTGATCGTGCTTGGAAAATTGCCTGGGTGCTTACCTGGATAAACTCAAATTGGGCTTCCCATCCCTATGTTCCTACAACCTCAAGTTCGCCTGAAGCAAAGAAGAAGTTTATTGAGCTTGAACAAAAACAAGAGGTATTATTTGGTTCTGATGTCCAG
>JBEPYD010000240.1:0-6557 GCA_041641575.1 Bacteroidales bacterium | reverse complement strand
AAACGGACTTAATGCTCTGTGAATGTGGAAGGATAAACCCATAATGTGTGCTTATTCCCAGGCTGAAAGGCAACTTATCTATATCGTTTATTTTCGGTTGCTGGCTGTATAGAGGAATAAACTGTAGTAATGATAATATGACAAAAAGCACATGATGTTTCTGCATAAAGAATAAATATGCTTGGTTATAATTTTTCCTGGCTTTTCTTTAATTCATCTGTATGTGTATTTTTCCAGAGCGGGATGTTTAATAAATGCGCTACATGGCCAATCATATGTGCTGCAACAGGTGTAGTTAGAAAAATAAAAATAATGATAAGCAGTGATTCAATTATGATATACCACGTTTGAAAATGCAGTGAAGCGGCAAAAAGCATGAGCAGACTTCCAAATGAGGAGGCTTTGGATGTAGCGTGCATGCGCATGTATGTATCTGGAAGCCGGTAGATTCCAATAGCAGCAACAAGCATAAAAAATGAACCTGCCACCAGAAAAATAGATACAATTATATCATTTATCATTTACCCGTTTTTTTAAAAATTTAGCAAAAATAATAGTTCCCATAAAGGCTATAACAGCAATGATAACAGCAGCATTCAGAAAAAGCTGCTCATTACTTACAATGGTAAATATAATGCTGAAGCCTATCACCAGAATTGCGAACAGATCAAGTACCAGCACCCTGTCAGCTAGTTCCGGGCCTTTGGCAAGCCTCAGAAAAGCAATAAAAAAAGCTGCCAGTATAAGTGCAAATGAAAAGTGAACCGCAATGGACAATATGTTAGATTCTAGTTGTATCATCTGTATAGTTTTAATACCCGTTTTTCAAGTCCAGTTTTAATTTGTGACCGCGTTTTTTCAATATCACTCACATAAAGTGCATGTACGTACAGCTTTTTTCGGTCTGGAGAAAGATCCAGGCTTAGGCTACCGGGTGTCATAGTGATTAGATTTACCAATGTAAGAATTTCAATGTCTTTGGTAATTTCAAGATCTACTTCAACAATGGCAGGTTGCATGTTAAGGTCTTTTTTTAATAAATCATAAGCCAGTTTAAAATTTGCCAAAATGAGTTCCTTCAAATAAAAGAACAGGAATTCTGTAAAATACCAAAGTTTTACCGGAAAATTGACAATATTTTTAGATCGTTGCTTCATTTAAATGGGTATATTTAAGACTGTACGTATATAATTCGTCGGATCCATTAATTGTTCACCTGCACGCATACAAAGTCTGAATACTGGGGCAGCCAGTATACCCATTAAAACATTTATAATACCAAGAATTAATGAGGGAAACCATATGCCAAAAGTAACTTTTCCTTTGGCAGCATCTTCCACTACAGGTTTATCAGGTTGATCTTTCCAGAATGCCTCGTTCCATATTTTTATCATAGAAAATAAGGTAATTAAACCTACAAGCAGAGCCACAAAAGTTACAAAATAATATCCGGCATCAAAGCCCGCTTTTACCAGAATAAATTTACCTACAAATCCTGAAAAAGGCGGCACGCCTGCCAGGGTAAAAGCTGGAATGAGGAATAAAACAGCAATCCAGGGATGTTTTTGGTACAGCCCACCAATGCTCTTCAGGTAAAATGAACCCTTAATGCGAGCCACCATGGCTCCTGCAAGAAAAGTGTTGGTTTTCGCAAAGATATTATGCCCCATGTAATAAATTGCCCCAGCAATACCGAGGGGTGTGAAAAATCCCAGCCCCAGCACCATATACCCTATCTGGCTTATAATATGAAATGAAAGAATCCGCCTTATGTCATATTGCGAGGCTGCAGTTATAACTCCTATAACCATAGTTAAACCGGCAATAATAAGCATCATTGTTTTCCAGAATTCAATATCATGAACAAAGAAAAGCGTGTTAAAACGTATCAGAGAATACACGCCTACTTTTGTAAGCAGGCCCGCAAAAAGCGCTGTAACCGCCACCGGTGGTGTATGGTATGAGGCGGGTAACCAAAAGAAAAATGGAAAAATGGCCGATTTTATCCCAAAAGCAACAAAGAATACCATGGCCGAGCTATTGAACATCCGGGCGTCCGGATTTTCTCTTAGCTTCAGTGCCAGGTCTGCCATATTTAGGGTACCGGCTTTGCCATATAGGAGCCCCAGTGCAGCCAGAAATAATAGTGAGGATACCAGATTTATGGTTACATATTTAATGGCGCCATCCAATTGTTTCTTATCGCCACCAAGGGTTATCAGTACAAATGAGGACAGCAACATAACTTCATACCACACATAAAGATTAAACAGGTCTCCCGTAAGGAAAGCACCGTTAACGCCCATGAGCAGGGTATGAAACAAGAGAAAGAAGTTAAATTTATAGGCCTTTTTCTCAATGGTGGCTGAGGAAAAAATACTTATGGTAAATGCAATAATACCTGAGAAAGTTAACATAATGGCACTAAAAAGATCAGCGACCAGTGTTATGCCATAAGGAGCTTTCCAATTTCCTGCCTGGTAAACAAGGGTGCCGGAATTACTAACATTATACAAAATGAAAATAGATACAGCCAGCAGTACTCCGGAACCTGTAATTCCCAAAGTTCTTACGGCAATGCTTGATTTTCGCACCACCAGACTCAGCACAGCAACAACAACCGGAATAAGAATTGGCAGGATTACTAGATTTCCCATGCTACTGATCCTCCTTTATTTCATCAAGGTCTACAGTGCCTGATGTTTTATAGAATTTATAAATAAGGGTGAGTGCAAACCCTGTAATTCCAAAGCCGATTACTATTGCGGTTAAAATGAGGGCCTGGGGTAGTGGATCAGCTACATTTGCTGCCGCCATAACCTGATCTTTGGCAATAAATGCCGGTTGACCTCGGGTAAGCCCTCCGGAAACAAAGATTAAAAGGTTGGTTGCATGCCCTAAAAAAATAATTCCTATAATTAGTTTTACAATGCTTCTTCGCAATAGCAGGTATATTCCTGCAGCGTATAATAACCCAATTACAACAGCTAATATTATTTCCATTTTATACCTCCTGTTTATCTACCTCCTGTATTGAAAAAATAATTGTTAACATTACCCCCATTACCGAAAAATATACGCCGAGATCAAATAACAGGGGTGTACCTAATTTCAATGAGAAGCTTTCGGTAAAAGCAAGTGTTATCCATTCGGCTTTCATGTAATAGTATCCGTTTATAAGACCGGGTAAACCACTCAAAATGGCTATAAAAATTCCTGCAGCAATAAGTGTCATTGGTGAAATGCGAAGAACCTTCCTGGCTTTGCTAACTCCATAGGCAATAGCATATAGAATATACCCGGAAGCTGCCACCAAACCACCTATAAATCCTCCGCCGGGTTCATTGTGTCCCCTGTAGAATACTATAAAAGAAAGCAGCAGGAGTATTACCCTTAATTTTTTCGCCGCTATATTAAATATTACAGATGATTCCATTATTTAAAGTTTTTTCTTTGCATCATATTTAAGCAGGGCATATACACCAACGGCAGCTATCATCAGTACAGTAATTTCTCCGAAAGTATCGAGCACCCGGAAATCTACAAGTATTACATTTACTATATTTTTACCAAAAGCTTCGGTATAACTCTTTTCCAGAAAAAAGTCTGAAATGGGTGGGCTAAGGTTTATAAAACCGGCTTTTAAAACCAGGGCCGTCATAAAACTACCAAACAAAAGTGCAATAATGCCATCGCGTATCCGCGAGCGATTCGAAGAAAAATGCATGTATCGCGGTAAATGATAAATTACAATTACAAACAGGATAAGTGTTAGTGTTTCCACAAGCAGCAGGGTGATGGCTACATCAATGGCACCATAAAAGAGGAATATCAGAGCCAGGCTATAGCCGACAACACCCAGAGAAACAATTGCCACCAACCGGCTTCGGCTAAACACGCTTATTAGTGTACCTAATAACAGTAAAATGGTTATTCCCAGTGCATAAAACGGAACTTCCCTAATAGCAAGGCCAATTTCCCACCCCTGAGTCATGAAGAGTTTAACCCATACAAGCACGCTGGTAACAACAAATATCAGCATCAGGTAAAACCTGTGATACCCGTGTTGTATTGTGCGGGTATGGTTAACGGTAAAAGCAAGAAAGTTATCCATGCGCCTGTTAAAAACATGGGCCAGCTCAATCTTAAAAAGCGAGTTGTTCGTACGCATTAGGAATGGAACCAGCCTTTTACGTAGAAAAAATAATATGATACCACTTATTACTGTGATTACACTTAGCAGGAATACAAGGTTAAATCCATGCCACAATTTAATTTTTAAATCATTCGTCTGTGCTTGCAGACCTTCTATGGCTGGTAATATGAACGGCTCAGCCAGTAATTTTGGAAACATTCCCATTAACAGGCTGGAAACAGCCAGCACTACCGGTCCGGCAAGTAATCCCCAGGTAGGTTTTTTAATATCCAGATTTTTATTGCCTGGGGCGGCAAAAAATACTTCCCATGCCACCAAAACAGATATGGCAACCATCATAATATTAGCTGCAATGGCGATTACCAAAACATAATTGGCAATTCCGGGAGCTTGTATTTTTGCCTCGTAAATAATTTCTTTCCCAATAAAACCTAAAAAAGGTGGTAACCCGGCCATGGATAGCAAGGCCATAATGGCTGCAATTGATAAAACGGGCATCTTAAAGAAGAGCTTTCCAAGCTCCATGATGTCCCGTGTACCGGTTTTTTTCTCAATGGCGCCCGCAATCATAAAAAGTGTTCCTTTATAAAGCGAATGCACCACTAAAAACAACATGGCAGCCTTGGCTGCAAGCTCAGTACCAATCCCCAGAAGCATTACCAGTGTGCCAAGTGCACTAATGGTAGTATATGCAAGTATTTTTTTCAGGTCAGTATGTCCCAGGGCAAGATAAGCCCCCACAAGCATTGTAATGGCTCCTGTAAGTGTGAGAATGTAATTCCAATGCGGCGTATTACCCAGGGCTGGTGTTAGCCTTGCTAAAATAAAAATACCGGCTTTTACCATGGTGGCAGAGTGCAAAAATGCACTTACCGGAGCAGGTGCCTGCATGGCTCCCGGAAGCCAAAAATGAAAAGGAAATTGAGCAGATTTAGTAAAAGCGCCAATAATAAGCAATATTAAAATGGGGATGTACAAATCATGGGATCGTATAAGATCACCCTGCTTTAGAATTTCATTTATTTCAAAAGTGCCGGTAACCTGGTGCAGCAATACTAGCGAAGCCATGAGCATTAATCCGCCAAAAACTGTAATAAGCATGGCCTGTAAAGCGGCTGTGCGCGATGCCTGTTTATCGTTGTAAAAGCCAATAAGTAAGAATGAACTAATGCTGGTAAGCTCCCAGAATACAAACAATACCATTAAATTTCCGGATAAAACGATGCCGAGCATGGCTCCGAAAAACAGCATCAGGTAAAAGAAGAAACGGGGCTTATTTTGATATTTTTGCATGTAATAACCTGCAAAAATGAATACCAGCGCCCCAATGCCACTTACAAGCAGGGCAAAAAGCAGACTTAGTCCATCCATGTATATGGACAGATTGATATCTAATTCTGGTATCCAGTTAATGCTATACTGGTATACCTCGCGGTTGAAGATGCTATCAACCTGAAATAAAAAGTATATGAATAGCACACCAGGAATAGCAGCCAACAAGTAACCACCTGTTTTTGGGAGCTTATTTACCAGAAATGGAGCAAGTAAGGCAACAAAAAATATTATACCCAGCGCAATCAGTTCTATCATTTTACGAGAACAAAAGTTAATTTAATTCTTTAAATAATATCCAACAAACAACCGGATTTTATCTTTTGTTCAGGGAAAAATGAAAGCGATAACAAGGGGTGAAAACAGGCTTTTAATGCTATTTTACCTGGAATGATAACATTTTATCACCTTCGATAAAAGCCTCCAGTTTGTCGTTAATCTGAACGGGTCCAACACCCTCAGGTGTTCCGGTAAATATAAGGTCACCAATTTTTAGGGTGA
This sequence comes from Bacteroidales bacterium, assembly GCA_041641575.1. Lineage (GTDB taxonomy): Bacteria > Bacteroidota > Bacteroidia > Bacteroidales > JBEPYD01 > JBEPYD01. The sequence continues at coordinate 568 of JBEPYD010000240.1, read as the reverse complement.
GGTATTTTGAGACATGGGCAATGATTTTGTCGAAAGAAAAAAGCAAATCCTGTGTATTTCCATTTTGTTTCTCCTCTCCGTTAATTTTTAAGGAGAATTTGATGTTATCCACAGATTTAAACTTGCTTTTAGGAAGAAATTCCCCCAGCGGGGCAGAGCCATCAAACGCTTTGGCTTTTTCCCAGGGAAGGCCTTTTTGTTTGCAGGTATCTTGAATATCTCTTGCTGTAAAATCAATTCCTATCCCTATCTCATTATAATACCTGTGTGCAAATCTTTCCTCAATATTTTTTCCAAGACGGTTTATTCTTAGTACGAGCTCTGTTTCAAAATGTATGTTTTCGCTAAAATCAGGATGAAAAAATGGCTTCCCATTCAGAATTAAAGCGGATTCCGGTTTCATAAAAAAAACTGGCTCACCAGGTACAGGGTTGTTTAACTCTTTTGCATGCTTTGCATAATTTCTTCCAATACAGATTATCTTCATGTTATTTGATAATAATTAATTTTTTATATGGACTATAATTTTCAAAATGCCTTATCAAAAGTAAAGGAATTTATGAATTGA
>JBEPYD010000239.1:0-6570 GCA_041641575.1 Bacteroidales bacterium | reverse complement strand
CAAACCATTGCTGAAACAAATACAAAAGGTGCAAAAAATAAGATTTTAGAAACGTATGCAGATACACTTGGTAATGAGAAATTGTCCCTTGATGAGCGTATAGATGCAGCCTTAAGTCAGGATTTATTTGTTTTGATGCGTGATTTTTCACCAAGAAAATTTGCCATTCAATACGAACGCAACCTCCCGATACATGTAGACAGGGTAAAAGCCCGGTTTAGTGCCTGGTATGAGATGTTTCCCCGTTCAGCCTCTTTTGATGAAAGCCGCCACGGTACCTTTAAAGATATGGAAGAGGTTCTGCCATACATTGCAGGCATGGGCTTTGATGTCCTTTACCTGCCACCCATTCATCCGGTAGGTACCACAAAGCGAAAAGGAAAGAACAATGCCTTGCAGGCCGGAGAAAACGATCCGGGTTCACCCTGGGCCATCGGTGCTCCGGAAGGTGGACATAAAGCTGTTAATCCACAGTTGGGTACCCTTGAAGATTTTGAGAACTTTGTAAAAGTATCTGAGAAGCATGGCCTGGAAGTGGCGCTTGATATCGCTTTCCAGTGCTCTCCAGATCATCCGTATGTAAAAGAGCATCCGGAATGGTTCCGCTCACGGCCCGACGGCAGTATTCAATACGCAGAAAATCCTCCTAAAAAATACGAGGATATCTATCCTTTTGATTTTGAAACAGACGACTGGAAAGCCATGTGGGAGGAACTTCGGGATGTATTCCTTTTCTGGATAGAAAAAGGTGTGAAAATATTCAGGGTAGACAATCCCCATACCAAAGCGTTTCGTTTTTGGCAGTGGACCATCGCCAATATTCATAAAAAACATCCTGATGTGCTTTTTCTCGCCGAAGCATTTACACGGCCAAAAGTGATGAATCAACTGGCAAAAATGGGATTTTCACAATCTTATACTTATTTTACCTGGCGAAATACCAAGCAAGAGCTGGAATCCTACATGACGGAGCTTACAAAAACGCAAATGGCATGGTTTTTCCGTCCCAACTTCTGGCCCAATACCCCCGATATTTTGCATGAATACTTACAGTCCGGAGGCAGAAATGCTTTTATAACACGATTTATCCTGGCAGCCACTTTAACGGCCAATTACGGAATTTACGGACCAGCATTCGAACTATGCGAAAACCGCCCCCGAAACTTTGGCAGCGAAGAATATCTTGATAGTGAAAAGTACCAGATAAGAGAATGGAACTTAAATGATAATAAGAGCCTTAAAAATTTAATCACCACTGTAAATAAAATAAGAAAGCACAATGCGGCCTTGCAGACCAATGAAACCCTTACCTTTCATCCCACAGATAATGATAACATTATGTGTTACAGTAAATCTGATGAAAAGGGAGAAAACATTATTTTAATGGTGGTAAACCTTGATCCGAATAATGGTCAAAGCAGTTGGGTAAATGTACCTTTGAACTACCTTAAAGTAGAAGAAGGGCATAACTATCATGTGTTTGATATGCTCAGTGATGCCTGGTACACCTGGGAAGGGGACTGGAATTATGTTGAGCTCGGACCCCATACCAGCCCGGCGCATATTTTTAAGATAAGGAAAAGTCCGCGAACAGAGAAAGATTTTGAAACTTATCTATAAGAGTAGCTTAATACATTGAAGTCTTTGTTTAATTCCTTTAAAATTGAACAATATAGTATTTCATATGCTTATATATTGAATGTGCGGGTATTACACGTTCATTGGCTTTAAAGGCTGATTTCGTAATAGTAAAACATGTTTAATCATCATTTAAACGTTTAAGAAAATAATAAATGAAGAAAATTAACGATCCATTATGGTTTAAAGATGCTATTATTTACCAGGCACATGTTCAGGCATACAGTGATAGCAATGAAGACGGAATAGGAGATTTCCGGGGACTGACCAACAAGCTGGATTATATACAATCATTAGGCGTAACGGCCATTTGGTTGTTGCCTTTCTACCCCTCACCATTAAAAGATGGCGGGTATGATATTTCAAGCTATGAAACAATTAACAATATATATGGTAATCTGGGCGATTTTAAGCGTTTTTTGAAAGCAGCGCATAAAAGAAATCTAAAGGTAATTACCGAACTGGTATTAAACCATACTTCTGATCAGCACCCATGGTTTAAACGTGCTAAAAGAGCAAAACCCGGAACTTCAAACAGGGACTTTTACGTATGGTCAGACGATGTAAATAAATACAAGGAAGCCCGCATAATTTTTAAAGATTTTGAATATTCAAACTGGACGTATGATCATTCTACCGAAAAATATTACTGGCACCGGTTTTACTCTCACCAACCCGATCTGAATTTTGAAAATCCTGATGTACACAAAGCATTATTCGGTGTAATTGATTATTGGTTTAATATGGGGGTTGACGGCTTGCGCCTCGATGCGATTCCATACCTGTATGAAGAAGAAGGCACCAATTGTGAAAACCTTCCCCAAACACATCAGTTTTTGAAAAAGCTGCGCTCACATGTAGACAAACATCACAAAGATAAAATGTTGCTTGCCGAAGCAAACCAGTGGACAGAAGATGCTGTGGCATACTTTGGAGATAATGATGAATGCCACATGTCCTTCCATTTTCCGTTGATGCCCCGGTTGTTTATGGGTATTAAAATGGAAGATCGTTTTCCCATTATTGATATTATTGAGCAAACCCCGCAAATTCCCGAGGGTTGTCAGTGGGCAATGTTCCTCCGGAATCATGACGAACTTACCCTTGAAATGGTAACCGACGAGGAAAGAGACTACATGTATAAGAGCTATGCCCGCGATCCGAAACAACGCATTAATCTCGGTATCCGGCGCAGACTGGCTACTTTGCTTGAAAATGACAGGCGCAAGATAGAATTAATGAACATGCTTTTATTCTCCATGCCCGGCTCTCCGGTAATTTATTATGGTGATGAACTTGGAATGGGGGATAACTTTTACCTCGGTGACCGCGATGGCGTGCGCACACCCATGCAATGGAGCTCCGACAAAAATGCCGGTTTCTCTAAAGCCAATCCGCAAAAACTTTATTTACCTGTTGTCATCGACCCTGAATATCACTACGAGGCAGTAAATGTTGAAAATCATGAGCGTAATTCATCTTCTCTGCTATGGTGGATGCGGCATGCCATTGGTATACGAAAACGCTACAAAGCCTTTAGCCAGGGAACGATAAAATTTATAAACTCGGAAAATTCCAATGTTTTATCCTTTGTCCGGGAATTTGAAGATGAAGTAATCCTCATCGTCATAAACCTTTCGCATTATCCCCAGCTGGTTTCCCTTGATATGGAAGACTATGAAGGAATGATACCGGTAGAATTATTTTCTCAGGAAGCTTTTCCTGAAATAGAGGAAGATGATTACAACCTTACCCTGGGAAGCTATGGCTATTTCTGGTTTAATATCAGAAAACAACAGGTAGATGTAACCGGAATATCTGAGGAGACATTACCCTTGGTAAAAACTACCGAGCAGAAATGGAAAAATTTCAGTGGTGAATTAAGGGAAGTACTGGAAAAAGAGATTATTGAAAATTATGTAAAAAACTGCCGTTGGTACAGAGGTAAAGCGCAGAAGATACGAGGCGTTGAAATAATTGATACCATACCATTCGGTAACCAGGATTTCTTTTCTCACCTGCTCATTATTGAATTCAGCTACACGAATAACCCGTCTATGCGTTATTTTCTGCCATTATCACTGGCCGTTGGCGATACAGAATATTCCGTGCGCAATGATTACCCGCGAAGCATACTGGCCGATGTGGAATTAAAAGACACTAATGGCATTTTGTTTGAAAGTATCTATGATGAGGAATTCTTGCAACACCTGTTTACACTTTTTTACCAGAAGAAGAAGATCAAAAGCAAGAGTGGGGCTGAGCTGTCTTTTCATACCACTTCCAAAATTAAATCATTGCTTAAAAAGTCCGACTTCCCGGTAAATATTCATCTGTTGGGAGCGGAACAATCCAATACCTCAGTACTCTTTAATGATAATTGTTTGTTGAAGTTTTACCGTGGTGTGGAGGAGGAAAAAAATCCTGAAGTTGAAATACTCAACCACCTGTCCGGTAATGGCACTTTTACTCAACTGCCCCCATACCTTGGAGAAATGGAGTTGCAGATGAAAAACTCGGCGCCCATCTCACTTGGAGTATTGTCAGGATTTGTTCAGCATGAAAATGACAGCTGGAGTTATTACCTGGCAAGACTCGATAATTACTTAAGTAACATTCTGGCAAATAAAAATGACATTAAAACCGTGCCGGTAATTGAGGAATCTATTCTGGACATGAACAACAAATCAATTCCCAAAGAATTTGTTGATTTATTTGGTGCATTTCCACTTGAGATGACTGAATTACTGGGTAAACGAACTGCTGAAATGCATTTGGCGCTTGCCAAACCAACCGAGGACCCTGCTTTTGAGGCAGAACCTTTTTCATTGCTGTACCAGAAGTCGCTATACCAATCGGTTCGGGGAATGATACGTAAAGTTATTCCTTTGCTGAAAAAGCAAAAGAAGAATATTCCGGAATATCTAATTCCTGTTGCAGACGAAATAATTGCAAATGAAGCCAGCATTCTCAGCGGACTTGAGAAAATAAAGCATAAAAAAGTCACCTCTTCAAAAATCAGGATTCATGGTGATTACCACCTGGGGCAGGTGCTTTTTACCGGTAAAGATTTTGTTATCATAGATTATGAAGGAGAACCAGCCCGCACCCTGAGTGAACGGAAGCTGAAATACTGCCCCTTGCGCGATGTTGCAGGAATGATTCGTTCATTCCACTATGCCGTATTCGCAGTGTATAACAAGTACATCGACATTCGTCCGGAAGACAAGGAATTTCTTGAACCCTGGATAGAAATCTGGTATAAGAGCATCAGTTGGTTATTCCTGAAAAGCTACCTTGAAACAACTGAGGGTACGGAAATAGTTCCCAGGGAAAAAGAAGAATTAAAAATCCTTTTACAAACATACCTTCTCGATAAAGCTTTCTACGAATTAGGTTATGAATTAAACAACCGGCCCGACTGGGTAATCATCCCCATGAAAGGTATAAATTATCTGTCAAAGAGTTTTCTGTAATAGATATAAACAAAAATAAATATGGCTAAGAAACCCGTAAATAAAAAAGAAACAACAAAGAAAAAAACAAGCACACCAAAAACCTCTGCAGCAAGAAAAACTGCGCCAAGGAAGAAGGCTGCTACCAAAATGCCCCTGGAGAAAGAGAAAACACAACATCCGGTGGCTAACCAGGAGGTGGCCTTTGGTGAAATGGATACCTATTTATATCGCCAGGGAAGTCATTTTAGCCTTTACAACAAACTTGGCAGCCATGAAACTATTGTTGATGGCCAGAAAGGTACCCAGTTTGCTGTTTGGGCTCCCAATGCTTCAAGTGTATCCGTTTTCGGAAATTTTAATTACTGGAATAAAGAAGCCAATTTTCTTTCTCCCCGGCCCGATGAAACAGGTATATGGGAAGGATTTGTACCCGGCATTGGCAAAGGAGAAGTATACAAATACTTTATTAAATCCGATAACTATAATTTTCAGGGCGAAAAAGCCGATCCCGTTGCAAAATATTATGAAGTTCCCCCAAAAACTGCTTCTGTAGTCTGGGATTTTGATTATGAATGGAACGATGCCGCCTGGATGAAGAAACGTGGCGAAGAAAATCAGTTGGAAAAGCCCATGTCAGTTTATGAAATGCACATTGGCTCATGGCGTACAAAACCAGAGGAAGGAAACCGGCCACTCTCATACCGGGAACTGGCAACTGAACTCACTGATTATGCAAAAGAGATGGGTTTTACCCATGTTGAATTTATGCCCGTGATGGAGCATCCGTTTGCCGGAAGCTGGGGTTACCAGGTGCTGGGATTTTTTGCCCCTACAAGCAGGTTTGGAACACCGCAGGATTTTATGTACCTGGTGGATACCCTGCACCAAAACGGGATAGGCGTTATTGTTGATTGGGTGCCTTCACATTTTCCCGGCGATGCCCATGGTATTGCCGAGTTTGATGGAACCCGCCTGTATGAACACCAGGATCCAAGACAGGGCTTCCATCCCGATTGGAAATCGTACATCTTTAATTACGATCGTAATGAAGTAAGGGAATTTCTCATTAGCAGCGCAACTTGTTGGCTCGATAAATACCATATTGATGGATTAAGGGTAGATGCCGTTGCCTCCATGCTTTACCTTGATTATTCCCGCGAAGAGGGCGAATGGATACCCAATGAGCACGGCGGACGTGAAAACCTGGGCGCCATTAGTTTTCTCCAACGCCTGAATGAAATTGTTTACGAACGATTTCCCGGGGCGCAAACCATTGCTGAGGAATCTACCTCCTGGCCCATGGTTTCGCGACCAACCTATATTGGGGGACTTGGTTTTGGTATGAAATGGAACATGGGATGGATGCACGATACGCTGGATTATTTTAGCAAAGATCCTGTGCATAGAAAATATGAGCATAACAAAATTACCTTTAGTATCTGGTATGCCTTCAGTGAAAACTTTATGCTTTCCC
>JBEPYD010000238.1:0-6685 GCA_041641575.1 Bacteroidales bacterium | reverse complement strand
TAACTTTTGATAAGCCGTTTCTGTTATACGCAGAATTTCAGAGTCTTTATCAGGAGACCAACCCGGATAACCATCGGTATGCTTTACTTTGCCTTTGGCTAGTTTAAAAGCCCCTGCCACTACTGAGGCCACATACATACGCATGGTGTCAACAGAAGAACGCTGGCTGGTGGTTACCAACAGGGTATTCTCGTCCTGGTTAATTTTAACAGATGCAAGGTTTGAACTTGTTTCTACCAAATCCGGTATTTCTGCGCTGTAATTTAATACTCCGTTAAAGCAACTGTTCAGCGCCTCTAATATTCGGTTGGCAGCTTTTCGGTTCATTACATGTTGTGGCAGTTCCTGGGGTTTTGCGGAAATCTGTAACCGGGGTTCATTTACTTTATTCTCATTTTTTATGGTCTGCACAAGCACTTGTACATGCTGGTTGAAATGATACACCTGATCTGCCGGTATGGCAAATACAGCAAAAGCCTCGCGGGGGATTGCATTGCGCAGGTTACCCCCATCAATAGAATGCAGGCGGGCCTGGTACGTGTTAACAGCACCCAAAACAATACGTGTGAGGATTTTTATCGCATTTCCGCGGTTTTTATGGATATCGTCGCCGGAATGGCCCCCTTTTAAGCCTGTAACAGAAACCCGAAATGCCTGGTGGTTTTGTGGCAAAGGTTTTTCTTTGTACCGCAGGGTAATCAGGGTATCAACTCCTCCCGCACAGCCAATGAAAATCTCACCTTCGTCTTCGCTGTCTAAATTTATTAGGGTTTTTCCCTCAAGCATGTTTTTACCAAGGTTGTTCGCACCGGTAAGACCCGTTTCTTCATCCACCGTAAAAAGGCATTCCACTGGGCCATGAGAAACATCATCTGCGGCCAGAATAGCCAGTTGTGCTGCTATGCCAATGCCATCATCAGCACCCAGGGTAGTGCCATCTGCCTTTACCCAGTTTCCATCAACAATGGTTTGGATGGCATCTTCTTCAAAATTAAAATCTTTGTCGCTGTTTTTTTCGCAAACCATGTCCATATGGCTCTGGAGTATCACTGTTTTTTTATTCTCCATGCCTTTGGTGGCAGGTTTGGTAATTACAATGTTACCGGCCTCATCAGTTTTTACGTTTAGCTTGAGCTTTTTTCCAAAGTCAGTGATATACTGTCGGATTTTTTCCTCTTTTTTCGAGGGGCGGGGGATCTTTGTAATTTCATCAAAGTAGGACCAAATCAGTTTTGGTTCCAGGGCGGTTATTTTCTTCACAATCTGTAGGTATTTGCTGTTATCATGCAAAACTAAAGAATTATCCTGAGCAATGGAACAGAACAGTTGCAGAACATCACCTGATTTTGGCAATCCAAACACAAAAAACCCGGAAACAAAGCCAACAGGTGGCTAATGCTTCCGGGTTAGCATAGACAACAATTTCAGGGTCTCATACCATACCCTTATATTTTAAGGGTTCCTTAAATGTTTGTGCTGATAAGAAATGTAGCAGCAAAAGCAATAATGGCGTATAGTTCGGGGAATACTGCCAGGATAAGAGTGTTACCAAAAACAGGATGCCCTGAACCAATGGCTGCAATACCATTGGCACAAACCTGGCCCTGACGAATAGCAGACATTAATCCTACAAAGCCAAGTGCCAGGCCGGCTCCAAAAACAGCGCCAGCTTGTAACCATGAGATATCAGATGCTAAAACTCCTTGAGTTTGTAAAATAAAATAGCCCATAAATCCATACAGACCCTGTGTACCGGGTAAGGCTGACAACACCAGAAAGTTACCGAAGGCATCGTCTTTTTTCTTTAAAGCACCGATAGAAGCATTACCGCCCATAGATACACCGTAAGCGCTTCCTATTCCGGCTAATCCTACCATTAATCCTACTCCGATATAGGCTAAAATAATTGGTTCCATAATTTCAAATTGTATTAGTGTTTAACGTATTGATTAGATTTTAAAGTAATTTTCTAAAAGGATTATATTTTTTACCGCCTCCATCGAACCCGGCATTCTTATAAAATTCAACAAAAGTAAGCCTCAGAGGATGGACAAAAGCGCCCAGCCCTGACATGAACAGGTTGATGCTATGGCCCACCAACAGTATCAGCACCATAAAAATTGCGCTTACCACAGGTATGTCGCCACTCATGGAAATGGCCAGGCTGTTAAAAACAAAACCAAGAATGGCGCTGGAAATTCCAAGCGCAAACAACCGGATATAAGAAAGGAGGTCTCCCATCAGTCCTGTAACCATGTTGTAACTGTTCCAAAGGCCTGTTCCAAGGTTCAGGAACGGATTTTTCCCGGGTGAATTCAGGAATAAAATTAAAAAGCCAGCTACACCTAAAACGCTGTAGAGGGCAATGTCATAGGCCATACCGGTAAGTATTTCCGATTCCTGGAGAAAATAAACAGACAATCCGCCAAGAATAAGTACAATCCAGCCAATGGTGCTCATGGCATATACCCACCCCATTTGTATCTTTTCGTTTGCAGCTTTCAGAAACAGCCCAAATACTATTTGAATGCCCCCAAGAATTAGTGATAAATAGAAAAGCAGGTTATTGATATCCGTATCGTTACTTTCCAGGGTTTGCTGCAGTGAACTATATATAGGTAGATCAGACTGGTACAGATTTATTCCAAAGAAGGTTCCACCAATAATACCAAAAAGTAAAGTGGCTACTCCCAGGTAAAATACAAGCATGGAAATCGACTTCATATTCTCAGCTACTTTTCGCCGGGCCACCAGGGCACCCAACATCATCAGAATTCCGTAACCGGCATCACCCAGGCAAAAGCCAAAAAACAGCATGTAAAATGGCGCATAGAAAGGTGTTAAATCGAGCTCCTTGTAGGAAGGAAGTGAATACAATTCGCCAATTTCCTCAAATTTGCGGGCAAATTTGTTGTTTTTTAATTTTATGGGTACTTTATCTCCTTTCTCAGGTTTAGACACAAAGAAGGGTACACGTGAACGATCGAGGTAAGCCTTTAACACATGTTCCTGGTTAACAGGAATCCAACCTTCCACCAGGCGGATATAGTCTCCGGCTTCTCTGCGTGTGCCATCGGTTACTTTTTCATACTCGAATTGCTCTTCAACTTGCAGGCTGTACTTGATTAAACTCTCTGTATATTTTGAAGCAAGTTTATCAAGGGTTCCATTTAATAAGGTATGTTCTTTATCCAGCGCTTCTTTTTCTTTTACCAGTTCGGCATATGGTTTGGCAGGAAGCCTGCTCTCATCGGCTTCAATGTTAATAGGTTGATCAGGTGTATCAAAACCAGCCAAATGCACAGTGCCATTCATTTTGCTGATAACCTCCAGGGGTTGTTCGGCTATCATAGCTGCATCAAATTTACTTTCTGATATGGTGAATATCCTGAAGCGCAGTCCTCTTTCTTCAATTTTTTCAATTGTTTCCCTTGAAAATTTGCCCCACGGTTTTGCTTCTACTAATTGCCGGTTGACTTCAGCAATATTTTCTATGTTTTTATCAAGGGCAGACCGGCTTTCATCCAACTCGGCTAAAATTTCTTCACCGGATTTTTGTATCTCCGGCAATCCGGGTTCAACTTCGCGTTTTCTGAGATATTTTATATTTTCCTTTATGTGGCTAAGCTTTTCAAAAATAGCTTTTGTTTCCGTTGTAATGCCTTTCTCATCTACCACAATATGCATTACACCAATGTTCCGGAGGTCATCCAGAAATTGATCGTAATCCAGGTGATAAACCAGGAAGGCATATTTTTTCATTGGTTCTATCATATCGGTCGTACCATTTCGGCATCTTCATGCCTTTTTTTAACAATTTTTTGTGCAGCCTTAGAAAGATTTTCAACATCTTCAAGATACCGCTTTATTTTGAGGATGGCATCTTCAAACCCCGGAATTTGTACTTTTTCATACAGGTTTACCTTTTGTGTGGTTTTCCTGCGGGCATAATCGAGAATTTCCATTTTTCTGAAGAAGAATTCCCGCTCGATGGCCACTTCAGCCAAACGTTTTATCATGCTTACCCCATCCAGAAACCAGGAAGGTTTATCGAAAACACTAAAAGGTTTTATATCGAAATCTATTCCATCAAGCACAGGTGTTACTACTCCGGCAATTTTCTTTATGCTGATATGCACATCTTTTATTTCCACCAGCGAGGTATCAAATTCACCCCAAAGACTGATCATATTATTATAATCTGCAATGCTTTGGTTAAACTCCCGGTCAAGTTTGTTGGCATGGTCTTTTGCTCTTTTTACTTCCACGCGCAGTGCCGCCTCCTTATTTTTAAGGGTAGGGAGGGCTCTTTGCCTTATTTTTAGCTGGGCATTAAGGGCCTGGAGTGAAGTTTTGTTATATTGAAATTTTATTGCCATAACAATTATTTATCTCATTCAACAACAGTTTGTGTTTCTTCTTCAGCTACTGCGTGCTCTGATGTCCAGTATTTCTTAACAAGTTCTTCTTTTATGGCTACTTCTGGTTTTTTAAAGTAGAGTCCGAAGAGTTCCCAGGCTTTATTAAGCATGGTGTCAACGTTGATGTTTACATCAATGGCAAGCAGTTCATTTGAGTAATCGTGTGCAAACTTAAGTGTGCGCTGGTCGTAGTCCGTCAGATCGAAGCCATTTTCAAGTTTTGTGCGGGCATTGGCAGCATCGGCGTACAAGCGAATGGCTGCATTCATTACCTGCGGATGATCTTCACGGGTTTGTTTGCCTATTACAAGTTGCTTCAGTCGGGAAAGTGACCGGAACGGATCTACGATTACTTTTCCTATTTCTGAATCCCTGCGCAGGAATAATTGACCTTCAGTAATATAGCCTGTATTATCGGGGATGGCGTGCGTGATGTCGCCACCAGAAAGCGTGGTTACCGCGATGATGGTGATTGAACCGCCGGAAGGAAACTGAACTGCTTTTTCATATATTTTGGCCAGGTCACTGTAGAGGGACCCGGGCATACTGTCCTTGGAAGGTATTTGATCCATACGGTTCGATACAATTGCCAGGGCATCTGCATAAAGCGTCATATCTGTTAGTAATACAAGTACCTTCTCATTTTTCTCCACGGCAAAATATTCGGCTGCCGTAAGGGCCATATCAGGCACAAGCAGGCGCTCTACAGGTGGTTGTTCAGTAGTATTCACAAAGCTCACAATACGGTCGAGGGCGCCGGCATTGTCGAAAGTATGTTTGTAATAAAGATAATCGTCATTGGAAAGGCCCATTCCGCCAAGGATAATTTTATCTGCCTGGGCACGCAGGGCCACCATGGCCATTACCTGGTTGTAAGGCTGATCAGGATCTGCGAAGAATGGTATTTTTTGACCGGTTACCAGTGTGTTGTTCAGGTCAATACCTGCAATACCTGTAGTGATAAGATCAGAGGGTTGTTCCCGTCGGACCGGATTAACAGATGGCCCGCCAATTTTTCTTTCCTCACCTGTTACATCGGTGTCGTTATCCAGTGGGTTTCCATAGGCATCAAGAAATCTGCCCGCCAGGTCATCGCCAACTTTTAGTGTGGGAGAAGTTCCCAGGAATATTACCTCAGCATTTGTAGGTATGCCTTCCGTACCGCCAAAAACCTGAAGGGTAACTTCCTCACCCATAATTTTCACTACCTGGCTCAAACTTCCATTGATGAGTGCCAGTTCTTCATACCCAACGCCGGAAGCATTCAGGGTACAGGTAGCTTTGGTGATTTGAGTGATTTTGGTGTATATTTTCTGAAAAGCTTTTTTCTTCATCACGCGGCCTTTCTTTTTTCGTTAATAATTGTTTCTAATTCTTTTTCGTAACCTTTAAATTCTTCTGATTCAAACTCTGCATAGTTCATCTGCTTTAGTTCATTAATGATGCGCTTGAAGTAAGGCCCAACTTCACTGAAACCTTCAAAGTCAAAATCAGTCTTCACAATATCGAGTACTGTATTTAGCATGAAACGCTGGCGAACCAGGGGCGTACTGGCATCAATTTTATCAAAAGCATCTTGTTGTAAAATGATAAAATCAATAAGTTCTGATTTCCAGTACCTGTCATGATAATCAATGGGTACGCCATCATCACCAAGGATATTGATTTGTTCATATGCTTCGCGGCCACGCGTAAGGGTGTCTCTTGCAAAGGTTACTTTATCGAGCCACTCTTCCGAGATATTTTTTTTCAGGTAATCCTGTAGCTCAGGATATTCGAGGTATTTTGAATAGCTGTCGAGCGGGTCGATGGCCGGGTATCTTTTGCTGTCGGCACGTTGTTGTGACAAAGCATAGAAGCACCGGGCGGCCTTCTTGGTGGATTCTGTTACGGGTTCTTTAAGGTTACCACCGGCTGGTGATACTGTACCAATAAAGGTGATGGAACCTGAATTGCCATTATTCAGGTAAACAAATCCTGCGCGGGCATAGAAGTTAGATATTACGGCAGGTAAATCCATGGGGAATGCATCAGGTCCGGGGAGTTCTTCAAGGCGGTTTGACATTTCGCGTAAAGCCTGTGCCCAGCGAGAAGTAGAGTCGGCCAGCAGCAGTACTTTTAATCCCATGTTACGATAATATTCAGCAATGGCCATGGCGGTGTAAACCGAAGCCTCACGGGCAGCCACCGGCATGTTTGAGGTGTTGGCAATAATGGTCGTTCTTTCCATTAGCTTTCTTCCGGTACGCGGATCTTCAAGTTCC
>JBEPYD010000237.1:0-6731 GCA_041641575.1 Bacteroidales bacterium | reverse complement strand
GGATCTGAAGCTTCACCGGAAGTTCCTTCACTTTCACTACAATCCAATGCTATTACTCTGTATTCCAATGCCTCACCTTTGGGTGCCATATAATCTATCCATTCCTGGGTATTAAAATCCATTGTTACAGGATCACCAAACAATGGTGGATGGTTTCCGTATGCATCCTTGCCCTGATAAGTAAAAACTGTTTCGGTAGATTTCATTTCCAACGGACGATAAACCACAGTTGTCCATTCAGAACCGGAAGATAATCTTCGGTCAATCCTGAAACCTAACTCATTGTCGGCGTTATCTTCCCAAGAAACATGGATGCCGGTGTTGTCATCATTGGCAGCTACAGTAAGGTTTATCGGAGCGGCCGGAGCAACATCCGGGCATTCATCAATAAAAGAGGCAGAATCAACATTTTCTCCGGAAAGTCCGAATTCTTCTGAAGGTGTTTCGCCATCTAATTTGAAATTTTTAAATAGTGAGATATCATATCCATATGAACCTTTAGGATTATGTAGTCCCACAGAACCCCGTTGAATATTCCAGGCTTCAAGTAGGCCAATGGTATGCGCATCGTAGGGACCCATGTAAGCCTCTTTACCAGTAGTTCCCTGGGAATTACGGGTTATGGCCCAGGAGAAGTTTTCAGAGCCGGTATGGCGTTGTAAAAGTATCCCTTCACCATCGTTGGCAGGTAATGCTGTGCCCGTACCTGTATACCAGTTATTATCAATCCATCCATTCATTCCGCCATAATCAAATGCACGTGAAAGAAAATCCGGACTGTTTTCCATAGACACACTGTAACCTGTACGGCTTAGATGCCAGTCTGTACCTAATCCATAAACATCATCACCATTTGGATTAGCAAAGTCAATTCCAAGATAATGTCGGTAATTTACATTTCCTTTTACAATGATTCCCTTACCAGAAAATTCATATCCTTTATTGCCATGATTGTATACCCAATTGTCCAAAATAACGACATTTTCTTCATAGAAAGGTCCTGTTTCCATATTTGTGCGATTATCGCACTGACTTACAAGTTGTTTGTTTATATCAATTCCAATACCATTGCCATAATCAAACATTAAATTCCTTATAGCTTCGGTGCCACCATTGTTTTTATCTGTGGTCAACTGACTGTATATAAAGTTTTTATCAGACATTGGAATGGCATTGTTGGCAACAAAAACATTGGAACCATACACGGTTATTCTGGCGCCGAAACGAAATCCTCCGGCATATCCATCAGGGCCAAAGCCATAATCAACAACATCATTGGTAAGCGCAGCATTGTTAAGCCTGCAGCCAAACACAAACCGGCGGCCGTCGGTTTTATAATATTGCTTTCCACTTAATGCTGAGCCGGCCCATGGATCCATAAAGAAAGTGCCATCGGGTGTTCTGGAAAGCCAGTTTTGCGGCTCCATTTTCAGCAGTGGTGTAAGCCATCCTTCTGAAGTACCATAAACCACTCCCCAATCCATATCAGGTCCCATATAAATATATGCACCATCAAGATCTATCCATGCCACACCCACATGCGTAACATCTTTAAGTCTTTCACCATCGGCATCTTCAGGCATAAGACCAATGCAGTTCCAAACATCAGGAGTATAGGCTGTTTCACCATCCACATCTGTTCTCTCCACATAAGGAAATACAAATTTTGTGGTTAAGGCACTTAAACCTGGTTCTTCATTTGATTTTACTGCGTGCATATCCTGCTCCGGCGCTTCCCCCATGATTATAACACCCTTCTTAAGCATAAGTCCTCTTCCATTTGGGCCAGTAGGGCGATCAGAGAAATCATAAGTGCCACCAGGGTAATATAATACGCCGCCACCCTGAATGTAAAGCTCATCCCGGGCATTTTCAAATTTTTCAAAATCATTGCTTCCATTCGTATAGCTCCCCATATCAATCACATTTTCCCATTTAATGCTGTCTGTCCAACCGGGATAACCGTGCTCATTACCGTAGAATGCAGAGATTGGGTTAAACCCAACGCCAAGCTTGGGAGCATCGGGTGAGAGGGTTGTAAATTTCTGAACATCAGTAAAACCGGAATTGGTTTCAGAACCTGCGCAGAAAGTACGCACCTTCCATTCGTAAGTGGTAAGTGGGTCTAAAGAAACGATGTTTGTGGTATTGGTCTGTGTAAATTTTGATATCCACTCGGTATCGCCTTCCATCCGGTAATGTACTTCATAAGAAGTAATACCAAACACATTTTCCCACGAGATACGGGCACCATTTGAAGCAGTACTCAATAATGAAGGTGCTGTTGGAATAACATCACAATTTTTCCACGTACGGAATTCAACAGTTTCTGAAAATACGGAGCTACCGGTTAATGTACAAATTGTCTGTACCTGTACCATATATTCTTTGTATTCTGTTAATCCTGACAAAGCATAGAAAGTATCAGTAATTGCAGTAACTTCAGTCCATTCCGCAGCATCAACAGTTTTATACCTAAGTGTTGATGTTTCTCCATCATCGGGGATACTCCAGGATACCTGTGAAGAATTTATGTCTGTTACCACTGCTGATAACTGATATGGAGTCTGGCAATCCTTTAAGGTTGTGAAAGATAATACAGGCGAGTAATTATAAGAAATACTATCTGTGCTACAGATGGTTTTTACTTTGATTTCATAATTGTGTTCAGGCAAAAGATTATTCAATGCGATGAGCGTATCTGAATGAAAATCTACGACTTCGGTAGCACCATCGAAAAATATTACCTCGAAAGAATCGGTAGCCACATAAGGATCATTCCAGTAAATAACAGCAGAATTGTTGGTAAGCTCTTGTAATTGTGGTATTTCAGGCGCATAGCATTTATTATCCCAGGCGGTTACAAAATTTTGCTCAGTACTATAAACCGAAGTATCTTCAAATGTTGCACCTTCACAATCTGTATAAACAGACCATATATAATGTGTTGAATCTGTAAGAGATTCAATAATTAATGTCGTGTCATTTACCATGGGGGGATAAACCCAGTCAGCATCAGCAGACTTATACCGTACCTGGTATGCAGAGGCACCATTTACAGGTTGCCAATGCAGTTGGGCAGAAGTAAATGAAATGCCGGAAACATCAAGGCCGGCAGGAGATTCACAGGGTGCTGTATCCAATCCTAGATAACGGCCTGCCGAAAGGCTTCCTTCCTGCTCAGTAGAATGATACGTGCATTTATAGTCTAATTCATCCACGCTATCCTGGTATTGCCATTCAACACCATTCCACAAAGCAGATTTATAAACAGAAGAATCTCCATTTACATCTACGGTTGAATATTTATAAGTGAAAGTAGCATCAGGGGTAGTAACATCTGTAAAAAGATATGTAAAATAGCGAGAGAGATAATCCTCCGTTGCCAGACCGATGCTGTTTGGATGGGAAACATCAAATAATTCAAGGGTAACGGAGGAAGTTTCAAGCACATCTCCGGGTGTGTTCATTTTAACAGTAATATTTTTCCTGATTCCATTATCGCCCACGGGGATAATATTGACTGAATCAGGGTGCAAAAATTTCACAACCTTTCCTCCATCTCCGGGATTGATAAAACTTGAGGAGGCAAGCCCTTTAAAGTATGCATTTTTTCCAAGCGTAAGTGTGTGCCCATGCATGTTAATGGGGGAATTATAAGTTGGTCCTCCGGTTCCAAAATAACTTGTATCTAAAATGGTCAGGTCATTGAACACATCCAGTGGCCGGTTATTCCATCCTACCAGGATACCCTGAAGAACGGTAGGGAAATCTCCTTTGATGCTTATTCCACCAAACAAACTAATGCGGGTAGAATCAACAGCATCACTTGCTGAATTGTTGATAAACTCAGCATCTTTTACCATACGAATATATCCACCAGCAATTTTCCCGCCCGGCTCAATGAGAATAAAGCTATCTACCCGGATACCACTTTGCAATACTTTAAGCACGCCGTTATCTTTAATGGTAATAGATTTATAAGTAGGGTAACTACCCTCCTCCACCCCCAACTCTGTGTAGGTATCAATAATTATATTATCCTGCGCATAAATATTACCAGCAGAGAGAATAAAAAATAATAAAAAAAGAGAAACGATTGTTCCTGGATAAAGGGTAGCAATTTTCATAATTTATTCAGTTAGTTCTTTGTTAATATTATCGCGCAAAATACATATTAATACGGGAATTAAAGTGTAAAATAATCCCGATGATAGGTGAATATTGTATCGCTCCGATTTCAGCTTAGACTGGCTGGAATAAATTTTTAGCTGAAAGATACACTTAAAGTTATACCTACCCCCTCTATGGTAAACGATTATATATACCCTTGTTAAAACCCGGTGCAAATAGGATGTTAATAAATTTTATCAGACCGAAAAATACATCAAAAATTTTTGCATAAAAAAAAGCCAAAATCAAAAGATCCTGGCTTTTTTTAAAATTTAAATCTGATTATTTAACAAGCAAAAGCATTGTAACCTGTTTTTGGGTATTTGTACTAATATTGATCAGGTACAACCCTGATTTTGTTAACTCACTGCGGTTAACAGTTACCTTTGATAATCCGGGTTCTTCAGTGTAAACAACTTTTCCGGAAACATCAATTATTTTTAGAGATTGGATCAGATCACCATTCGATAAAACTATACTTAGTTTACCAGTTGTTAAAGGATTTGGATATATCTGGTAATCATTATGGCTTACATTAATGATGTTTGAAACTTCTCCTTCTTTAATTTCCAGGGAAAAAGTATGACTTGCTGATCCGCCTTTGTTATCATAAGCCGTTAACATAACAGCAGTTGCGATTAAGGTATCTTCAAGTTCAATTTCACTGAAGGTAATTGTTTCATTATTGGTTACTGCAAATTCAGCAATTACACTATCTAAAGCAATATGGTATTCCAAATCATCATTATCGGGGTCTGTGAACCAACTGTCAGAAATACTAAGCTGATGCTCTTCAAAACCTTTTTCAAGACTTATATCCTCTACGGTGCCTGCAGAAACAGGAGCTTGATTTGAAAAATCTATCATGTCATCAATAAAATATATTGCTTTATGCTCACCTGAACCACCATCATAAAATGAGATTTTACCCACTATATTAGCTGTTGAGTCATTCACTGTTATGGTATTTCCAGAAAGATTTAAGGTTTCACCAGCTGTTGAAGTATAATCTCCATCAGTAAGCGATGTTCCATTAAAGTCAGGTATAATATGCATACCCCACAGATACTGCATAAAATCATAATCTTCTTCAGTAATTGCACAACGGCCGTTATAACTGAAATAAGTAGCTCCGGGAACCGGCTCTCCTTTCCAGTTGCAGCCCACTACTTCATGGTTCATGTATTCCTCATCAAAGCCTAAGTCGTCATATGTATTTAATATGATCTCATTAGCTGGCATGAATAGAGTCCCGCTCCATGCTGCCGTACCTGAGAAAGCAGAGGCTCCGTTTAAGGCATTTAGTCCTTCCTTGGCCCTGGTGGTAAATCCTAAGATATCCATTACCCTGTCTGCCCTGAAAGCTTTATTTGGCTCAACATTGCCATTCATTTCTGAAAAATCAGCATAATGAGCAGTTAAAGTATGAATATATGCATTGCCCGCCTGGATATCTTTATCAACAAATTTAGCATTACTCAAAAAGTTTCGATCTCCTCTTGAGGCAACACCTATTGAATCAAGGGAAGTCTTAATTGCAGGGTATCCAAAACCATCCCATTTTGGCCGAGTCATTTTAACATTTACAGACAGGTCTGTGATATCCATGGTATCAAAGGCAGCATATGGCAATGCCATTTCTTTCCTGAATATCAAGGACTGTACAATATTGTTTGCTGCTCCACTGGTAACATCGTTTAAAGATTCATAATTGGGTGAAGCTGTTAATATTGAATCAAATGATCCGTCAGGTACAGCGAAGAATGTATTTGTGTATTCATTATTCATGAATGGCTGCAGCATTGAAGACTTTTGCACCAGCTTTTGTAAATCACCATACATGTCATTATTATCATCCAACCAGGCAGCAATGGAACCTTCTTCTGTAAGCTGATATAATACATCATCAACGATGGTAATGGTTTTTTCACTGTTGGTTCCTCCATCATAAAAGGTTATACTCTTTACGATGTTGGCACTAAATCCATTGAGTGAAACTGTTGAACCAGCAATGGTAACTGTATCTCCATTTGCATTTACATATTTACCATCAGTAAGGCCACCGGCCTTTAATGAGTCAACAATTACTGTATTCCAAAAATCCATCATGTGGTCATAATCTTCTTCCGTAATTACACAGCGTCCTGGATAGCTGAAATATACGGCGCCTGGTTGTGGTTCGCCTTTCCAGTTACAGCCTACCACCTCGCGGGTCATGTATTCTTCGGTAAAACCGTATTGATCGTATGCATCCAGCACAAGGCTATCTGAAGGGATAAAGAAAGTGCCGTCCCATGCAATGGTGCCGGAAAATGCGCTGCTGCCATTTATGGAGTTGATGCCTTCTTTGGCGCGGTTGCTCCATCCCAGTAATGAATAAACAATATCAGCCCTGTAAGATTTTCCTGGCTCTATGTTGCCATTCATGGCAGCCAGATCAGAGTAATGTTCAGAAATTACATGAACCACCGATTTTCCAACATCTATATCAGTTTGCAGAATGCTGGCATTTTCAATAAAATTGCGGTCATTTCTGGAGGCTACACCTATGGCATTCG